>CAJWGZ010000001.1 GCA_913041075.1 uncultured Fidelibacterota bacterium
TGCTGGGTATGCCGTACTGGATCAGTCCACTGGCGAATTATTTATTGGTGAATGTCTGGCAAGTAATCTGACGGAAGCGCTGCGGAAATATACCCCTCGAGAAGTGTTGCTGGGCAGTAATGTAGTTTATTCCACAAGCGTTTGGTACCGGGAATTGAGACCCTTTGTTTCCACGGTAGAGGACTGGGTATTATCCTTTGATCAAGGACAGCGCATACTGATAGAACATTTTAAGGTGCGCACCTTGAAAGGTTTCGGCTGCGCTGATCTGGAATTGGGTATCACTGCCGCAGGCGCCATTTTTTACCATGTGAAAAATTCGTTGAGCGGATCATTGACGCATGTGACAAGCATCAGTCCTGTTGCAGATGAGGGCATAATGGAACTGGATAGTTTTACCCTCCGCAACCTGGAAGTATTTAAATCCCTTGCTACTCAAGGTACACACGGTACACTGATTGATCTGTTAGATGAAACAGTGACCAATGGCGGTGGTCGCCTGCTGAAGCAATGGCTTACCCGTCCACTTACAGATACTAAAAAGCTAAATGATCGATTGAATATTGTCGCCGGTTTTGTCAGCAATAAACGCCAATTACAACAGTGCAGGTCTATTTTAGAGGATATAATGGATATTGAGCGGATCTTGGGCAAAATAAACCAGAGTAAAGCCAGCCCGAGAGATCTCATTGGCTTGAAACAAAGCTTAAACAAAATACCAGAATTAAAAAAATTACTAGGGTCAGTAGATAATAATCATTGGAGCAAAGTAATTGAAAAATTTGCTGATACAAATTCAGTATGTGCTTTGGTTGCTGAACAACTGAATGATGAAGTCCCGGCACAGATTCAGCAGGGGAATGTTTTTCGCGCAGGAGTGGATAAAAAATTAGATGAATTACGCCAATTAGCTGCCGGAGGAAAACAGTGGATCGCAGATATGGAAAAAGAGGAACGCCAGCGCACAGGTATCAATCGCTTGAAAGTCGGTTTTAATAAAGTATTCGGCTATTATCTGGAAGTATCGAAAGCCCAGCAGGACAATGTACCCGAGAATTATATTCGTAAACAGACCCTAGTGAATTCCGAGCGCTACATTACGGAAGAATTGAAGGAATACGAGGAAAAAGTTCTGTCTGCAGAAGAAGATATTATTGCCATTGAAACGGAATTATTTGCCAACTGTTGTCAAAAGATCCTAGATCAGGCTGGGCCGATTCAGACCAATGCGAAAATATTGAACCGTCTTGATGTCCTGTCTACCTTTGCGCACTTGGCCATCCAGAAGAAATACTGCAAGCCAATATTGCTGGAGGATGCAGTATTAGATGTTTTCGATGGACGCCACCCTGTTGTAGAATATCTCTTACCCGCTTCCGAACGATTTGTTGGTAATGACTTGCAGATGGATGTGACAAAAAGTCAAATCCATCTCATCACCGGGCCCAATATGGCTGGGAAATCCACCTATTTGCGTCAAATTGGATTGCTTGTGCTGATGGCGCAGGTAGGGTGCTATGTGCCAGCTAAGAAGGCGGCCATTGGAATTGTAGATCGCCTATTTACCCGGGTAGGTGCCAGTGATAACCTTGCCGGTGGAGAAAGTACATTTTTAGTGGAAATGATTGAAGCGGCAAACATTCTCAATAACGCCACTCCACAGAGCTTGATCCTATTGGATGAGATTGGCCGTGGCACCGCCACGTTCGATGGGCTTTCGCTGGCCTGGGCCATCACTGAATACCTGCACAATTATGCGAATGTAGCTGCCCGCACGCTATTTGCAACCCACTATCACGAATTAACAGAACTTGAACATACGCTGAAGCGTTTGGATAATTATCATGCTGCAGTAGAGGAATTTGGTGATCAGATCATATTCTTAAAGAAAATATCTCCGGGGCCAGGGGATAAAAGTTATGGTATTCACGTGGCGCAAATGGCAGGACTGCCTAAAAGTGTTTTATCCAGAGCTAAGGAGATCCTCAATCATCATCTAGAATCTGATACGCAAACGGGAACCTCAGTACCCCCAGAAGCGTCAAATCAATTATCCATGTTTGAACGTCAAGAAGCAGCATTTAAAAAAGATCTGGATAAGGTTGACATAAACAAAATGACGCCGATGGAAGCACTACAGAAATTGGACGAATTGAAAAGGAAGCATGGCCTTTAGAATATTCCTCTGCATTTTAACACTAGTATTTTCCACATACCTCACGGCTGAATCTATCTGGGTAAAATATGGTTGGGAAATAATGGATAATGGCGGAGATGCGCGCGCGTTGGCCTTGGGCAATACTTTAACTGCTGACGGTTCGTCGCCTATCGCTGTATTATGGAATCCAGCACACCAGACGCACCAACAGTCTTTGCCGCTCATATACGGCCACCAAAATCGGTTTGCTGGCCTAGTCAGTAGCGATGTATTGGTTTTCCCCTTAAAAACTAAAATGACAATACCTTTGGGTTTAGTCATCCTTAGGGAAGCGGTCTCTAGAATTCCTGATACCAGGAATCTGCTGCTCGACTGGGGTGCAGATGGTATGCCTGGTACTATGGATTTTGGTGAAGGGAATGGGGTCCTAGATGAAGGTGAGCGACTGAATCTAGAGGATATAAAATATTTTAATCAGTCTCAATGGGCTGTCCATCTTAGTACATCCAGAAATTATAAACAATTTACCATTGGTATAGCGGCTAAAGGAGTTTTGCATAACTTGGGCGGTTATAATGGTACGGGGTTTGGTTTGGATATCGGTGCAAAAGTTTCTCCCTGGGAAAATGGTATTATAGGTTTATTAATAACAAATTGTACCACATCCTGGCTATTGTGGGAGAACGGTACGGTAGAACGGACAATTCCCGGTGTTAATTTGGGCATATCCCATCTTTTTGTATTTCCTGAAACGCCCTTTCAGGTCCGTATTAATGGGGGTGCTTTACTCGAATTAGGGAAACAGAAATCGCGCTACAGGGCAGGTATGGAGGTTAGCTACAGATCCAAATTTCAGGTTAGGTTTGGCCGCAATAATAATAGATTTATATCCACGGGATTGGGACTCTTCTGGACCAATTTTTCAATGGACTATGCTTATCGTTCTTCCCCGGTAGATACTGGATTTGGTGCAAGCCACATAATTTCGTTTCGCATTGACCCTTTATGGGCTAGAAATAAATTAAAAACATTACTTTAAGCCTTATTTTATTTGGTTTAGGTCCGATGAACTTCATTTGATTATAAGTGATCTAAAATTATATTTCCGGGCTATCCTTGGTAAGAAAATTATGATTTTAAGTATGACAGGTTTTGGTCGAGCAGTTATAGATACGGATGTCGGACAGTTATCGGCATCAATTCGATCGGTTAATTCCCGCTACCTTGACGTAAAAATTAGGGGCTTGAATTTCGAACCGGAAGTTGAGAAGTCAATTCGAGACTTAATGACCAAGAGTCTTATTAGAGGAACAGTGCAAATAACATTCGAGATGGGTAACAACAGTGCTTCCAGTAAGAATTTGACCTTCAATAAAGATCGTTTTGAAGCACTGGATAATATATTAAAAACAATTGCAAAGACTTATGGCCGTGAGCTAAATATGGGTGATTTGATACATGCCTCAGACCTTATCGCTGATGGAAAAAACGAATTGTTGGATCCTGATAAGATTATCAATGTTACCAAAGAAGCCTTAATTCAGGTTCTAGATATGCGGAAAGCAGAGGGCGGCCAGATTCAGGAAGATCTGCTACGCAGATTAAAAGTCTTAAAAACCGGACTCATAGAACTTGAGAAAATGAATGTTTCTTTTGCTGATGAAAGGAAGGCGAAACTCGAAAGTCGCCTAAAAAAATTATTAGGGAATCATGAACTAGATGAAACGCGGCTTGCCCAGGAAGTGGCGCTACTAGCAGAGCGGGCCGATGTGACCGAGGAAACGGTGCGTTTGAAAAGCCATTATGATCAGATGGATAAAATATTAACTGCTGAGGGTGCCGTAGGTAAGCGCTTTATTTTTCTGCTTCAGGAGATTACCCGTGAGGTGAATACTGTCGGATCAAAGAATGGGTCTATTGATGTAATAAATCAGGTGATTGCCATGAAAGATGAACTTGAAAAAATGAGGGAGCAGGCCCAGAATATTCTATGAAAAATATCATCGTAATATCTGCTCCATCTGGAGCAGGAAAGACAACTATCTGTAGCGAATTACAGCGCCGTAAACCCCATATAAAATTTTCTGTATCGTGTACCACTAGGCCAAAACGTGAACATGAAGTTGATGGTGTGAATTATCATTTTTTATCCGATCAAGAATTCACAGAAAAGGTGCAAAATAATGAATTCGTCGAATATGAAAATGTGCACGGATATTATTATGGTACCTTACGTAAGACGCTTGAAGATGCCCTGGCTCAGCAAGAAATGGTTTTATTTGATGTGGATGTGAATGGAGCTATGGCCATTAAGAGAAATTATTCTGACAATACATGCACAATCTTTATTTTACCCCCCTCTTTGGATGATCTGAAAAAGCGTTTGATTCAGCGCGGTAGTGAAACAGAGGAAAGAATTGATAAAAGGCTTGAGCGAACAGCTCAAGAAATGGAATACAAAGACAAATTCGATGCCTGCATAATCAATGATGATCTTGCTATTGCAGCAGAAGAATTAAATGAACTTATCACAAAACAAAATGAAGGAGTAGTTTATGGCAGTTAAACCCGTATCTTTGCGAAAAATGGAGGAAAAAACGAAAAATATATACGAAGCGGTTGTAGTCATGTCGAAAAGAGCGCGGCAGATAAACCAAGAACGATTTGAAGAGCAAGTCATAGAAGAATCGGAAGAGCTAGAAATGGATGTGTTGGATGAATTACCCGATATAAAACCAGAAGACTATGAGGAAAAGGAAAAAGTGACCACCAAGGCATTGAATGAATTTCTTGAAGGTGAAGTCAACTGGCGTGTGCTGGAGGATACAGAAGAGGACTAGTGACTTTGATAAAATCTGATGCTGTCAGTAAGTATTTAAAACAGACAAAAGATCTGTATGGCGATCAACTGTTTCTTAGCTTGGCTAATGAATTCAATCATGTGGATAGTTCAGATGAATCACTTGATCAATTTTTTGATAGAATTAATCAATGTCAAAAGTGTCAGCTTGGCCAAACAAGAACTAATTTTGTATTTGGAGTAGGCGATCCAAATGCGGATTTAGTTTTGGTAGGAGAGGCCCCCGGTGAACAGGAAGATTTACAGGGCGAACCTTTTGTTGGTCGGGCTGGGAAATTATTGGATAAAATTCTCTCCGCCATAAAATTGTCGAGGAATCAAGGTGTATACATCTGCAATGTGTTGAAATGCCGCCCTCCAAACAATCGTGATCCCTTGCCTTCCGAAGTTGAACAGTGTGAGCCCTACCTCATACATCAAATAAATTTGATAAAGCCCAGATTGATTGTAGCTTTGGGTCGGGTCGCTGCAAAAACGTTACTGAAAAAAGATTTGCCCTTGAAGGATATGCGTTCAATCAAACATGACTATCATGGTACTCCGCTGGTAGCCACATATCACCCCGCTGCATTATTGCGCAATCAAAACTTGAAACCAGCTGCCTGGGAAGATTTCAAATGGATCCGCCGCCTTATTGGAGGATCAAAATAATAGTGGCAACAAAAGAACAAGATCAGCAACTAAACGTACAGCCCCAGTCCATTGAAGCTGAACAAGCTGTGTTGGGGGCAATGCTGGCCAGCAAAGAAGCAATAAGTAAGGCTCTACAATGGGTACGAAGTCACCATTTTTACAAAGAAGCCCATGGCAAAATTTATTTGGTAATGACTGACCTTTTTGATAAAGGTGAACCAATTGATACTGTTTCAGTAATTAATAGGTTGAAGAAGAATAAAGAACTGGAAAGTGTCGGGGGTGCTTATTTTATAACCGGTTTGGTCGAATCAGTACCCACTGCAGCTAATGTTGAAAGTTATGCAAAAATAGTCCTGGAAAAGTTTATGCTTCGTGAATTAATTCGTGCATCGCATGAACTATCTAAAGATGCGTATAATGATCGCCAGGAAGTTGGGGAAATCCTAGATGCTGCTGAACAGACTATCTTTGGTATCACTCAAGATCGTTTACGCGGCGGTTTTAAGCCTATTGAGGGTATTTTACACGAAACATTTGAAAATTTGGATCGCATCGCTTCCAATCCTGGTTCTGTAACTGGTGTTGCTTCCGGACTAATTGATTTGGATGAAATTACTTCCGGGTTTCAAAAAGGTGACCTCGCTATCATTGCTGGACGTCCATCAATGGGTAAAACCGCATTGGCGCTGTCTATAATGCGCAATGCTGCTGTGGATTATAAAGTACCGGTTGGAATGTTTAGTTTGGAGATGGCAAATCACCAATTGGCCCAACGCCTGCTTTGTGCAGAAGGAAGGGTGGACAGTCACCTGGTACGCACTGGTAAACTACCGAAAAACCAGTGGAAAAACCTTAGCCTTGCGGTGGGTTCTCTTGCTGAGGCGGAAATAAGTCTTGACGATACAGCAGCAATCTCGGTCTTGGAGTTGCGAGCCAAAGCGCGGCGTTTAAAAGCAGAGAAGGATGTAGGCCTAATTATCGTGGATTATTTACAACTGATGCAGGGGCCAAGGAATATAGAAAGTAGACAGCAGGAAATTTCTACAATTTCGCGATCCTTAAAAGCATTAGCAAAAGAGCTTGACATACCAATTATAGCACTGTCGCAGCTTTCTCGGGCAGTTGAACAGCGCAGTGATCATAGACCCCAGTTATCCGATCTTCGCGAAAGCGGTGCGATTGAACAAGATGCGGATGTAGTGATTTTCTTATACCGACCTTGGGTTTACTCCCGCGAAGATGAAGACAAAGGCAGAGCACAGGCCATCATTGCCAAGCAGCGGAATGGCCCCATAGGCAGTGTAAATTTATCGTTCATCGATCGCTTTGCCCGTTTTGAAAGTATTTCTGCATTCGAAGAGTTGGAATCTGAAGTACCATTTTAATGCAGAACCCCCTTACCAGGTTCGTTCCACATCTCGTCGGGGAATACCCCAAAAAATTTCTTAACCTATACGACAATATTTCCCTTTCCAACGGTTCATCGCAGGATGAAATACGAGACCTTTTATGGCAGGCTTATGAATTTGCAATAACCCACCATGAAGGCCAAAAACGGCATTCCGGGGAACCGTATTTTAATCATTGCCTGGCAGTGGCTAATATGCTTGCACAGTGGAAGATGGATCATTTTACCATCATCGGCGGTATGTTGCACGATACGATCGAGGACACAGATGCATCGATCCAAGATATTAATTCTCTTTTTGGGGAAGACATTGCCAGCTTAGTAAATGGGGTCACAAAATTGGGCGGTATCCGCTTTTCTAGCAGGGAAGCGAAGCAGGCCGGAAACTTTATGAAAATGTTGCTCTCTGTAGCTCAGGACCTGCGCGTAATTATAATAAAATTTGCCGATCGTTTGCATAACATGCGCACCATTGAATATCTACCGCGAATTAAACGGCATAGAATCGCCATGGAAACCAGAGATGTGTATGTGCCTTTGGCTCATAGACTGGGTATGGCTCAGGTCAAATGGCAACTGGAAGACTTAGTACTCCAGACATTAAACCCCAAAGCTTTCAGTGAGATCGATTCCAAGATTAAATCCAGTCATAGAGCAAGAGAGAAGTATATTGCTGGTATTACAAGGCCATTATTGACAGAATTGGATAAACACAATTTAGAAGCGGTTGTCTATGGACGGGTAAAATCTTATTCATCCATATATGGGAAAATGGTAAATAGAGGTAAATCATTTGAAGAAATATATGATAAACTGGCCATTCGAGTTATAGTTAATAAGATTGAGGAATGTTATTTGACGTTGGGGATTTTGCATCAGCATTATACACCGGCTCAAGATCGTTTTAAGGATTTCATTGCCACACCCAAATCAAATGCCTATCAATCAATACATACTACCGTAATTGGACCAGATAGAAAACTGGTTGAAATCCAGATACGAACCAAAGAAATGGAAGAAACAGCAGAAATTGGTGTGGCGGCTCATTGGCATTATAAGGAAGATGGTGCCAGTAGTAAGAGTATTGATAGCCATGTACAGTGGCTCAGGGAATTGGTAGAAATATTACAAGACGAATCTTCTGACCCCCGAGAATTCATGCATTTACTAAAGATTGATCTATTTAGCGATGAAATTTTTGTTTTTACACCAAATGGTGATTTGGTTCAGCTGCCAATAAATGCTACGCCGATTGATTTTGCATTTAGTGTACACACTGAAGTTGGTCTGCATTGCATTGGTGCAAAAGTTGATCATAAAGTAGTACCACTGAATACCGTATTAAAAAATGGAGATACAGTGGAAGTATTAACCAGTAAATCCCAAAATCCTAGTTATGGCTGGTTAAAATTTGTCGTAACCAGTAAAGCCAGAAATCACATTAACCGCTTCTTGCACAAAGCCATGCGGGAAGAAAGCATTAAGTTAGGACAACAATTACTTGAAAAAACACTACGGCGCCTCAAGCGTTCATCCTTAATTACAGAAGTGAAAGATTCCTTCGCAAAATTTGGATATAATTCTTCAGATTCTTTTCTGGAATCTATAGGCAGCGGTGACCTCTCCATACGTGATGTGTTAAAAAAGGTACAGCCTGAGGAAGACGTTGTGTTGGATAAAGAGCCTGTAGAGGAAGAAAAACGTTTCCTGGATTTTGCTAGATCGCGTTCAAAAGGTATCAAATTACAAGGTATAAAAAACCTAATGGTTACATTTGGGAAATGTTGCAACCCCATTCCAGGTGATGAAATGATTGGTTTTGTAACCCGTGGAAGAGGAATCACTGTACACCATTCATCATGCAAGAGTCTGCCCTTACTCAATGAAGAATCTGATCGTTTAATGCCGGTAGAATGGGATGTAGCTCGCTCAGATATTTTTAATGTACGCTTGAAAGTAGAATCGCTTGATCGCAAAGGTATGCTTAAAGAAATCACTGAGGTGATTTCTGGTGCGAATATCAATATAACCAGCGTAGAAATGAAAGTTAAAGACGTATTATCAACAGGATATTTCATCGTGCAGGTGAATAACCTGAAACAACTTGACCGGGTTATTAATAAAGTAAGTAAGATACCTGGAGTTGATGGCGTAGAAAGAACGGGAAAATGAAATGAAAGTAAAAACATTTACAAAAAGGGATATTGCCACTGAAATAGCGGATCGGCTGGAGGCGACGGTTGTTGATTCTTTGATGTTTACGGATGAATTATTTACAGTACTGAGAGAAATGCTGACTGAAGATCATGAAAAAGTCCGCATCGAAATTAGGAATTTTGGTGTTTTCGAGGTAAAACCAACAAAGGCAAAACCAAAAGCAAGAAACCCGCATACCAATGAAGAAATATTTGTTCCAGCCCATAAAAAAACCCATTTCAAACCTGGAAAAATTCTCAAGAATTACCTTAATCAGCCGATCTGAATTACCATCATATAGATGGGACGCCTTTTAGCCATTGATTACGGTACTCGCCGGGTTGGTTTAGCTCTATCCGACCCATTAAAAATGATTGCTAGTCCTTATCGAACAATCATTAATAAAGGTAACAGCAACCTGATCGTGGAGATTGAAAGGATCATCGCTGCAGAGGATGTAGAACAGACTATTATCGGTTTACCCCTTGGCATGGCTGGGCAGATAACAGAACAAACGAAGAAGGTAGAAGAATTTGCAGATAGATTAATTGCCCGGGGGATCGCAATTGAATATGAGGACGAAAGATGGAGTTCAGTAGCGGCAAAACGATCGATGAAAGAACAAAATATTAAGAGTGGATATAATAAGGAATTGGTAGATCAAACAGCTGCAGCAATATTTCTGCAGCAATACCTAGATCGACACTGATTATGGATAAATTTCTTGACCTTCCAAAATGGCAGTTAGCTCTACTTTCAGGTGTGCTCATAGGGGCAGCTTATCCGCCCTCACCATTGGGTTTTTTGGCTTGGTTCGGTTTAGTTCCCCTGATCCATTTATTATATAATGCATCCCCGGTTGAAGGTGCGAAGTGGTCCTTTTTGACAGGGGTTACCGTAAATATTATTACCATTTATTGGTTTGGTTTGAATAGTGGCGCTGGTTTATTTCCCGTATTTTTATCCTTAACCGGTGCAGTTCTTTACCTCAGTATCTTTTGGATTATTTTTGGTATGTGCACCAGTTGGTACCATCAGCGGACCGGATATGGATTGGCAGTATTACCAATATTCTGGGTTGGTATGGAATATATACGCAGTTTTGGACCACTTGCATTTCCATGGATTAATTTGGCCCTGACGCAAACGTTTAGTTTACCCTTGTTACAAATTGCAGATGTGACAGGATCAACAGGAATTAGTTTCTGGATAGTACTGATTAATGCAATACTTTATGCTGGTTATGGATCAAGTATTGGCCTAAAAAGTTCTTTGCAAATAGTTACCTTATTATTGGTTTTAATTTCATCTTTGGGTGTATATAGAATTTCATCAATTCGGAATGAAACAATTGTCGATCAAATCAGCACTGCGATAGTACAGCCCAATATAGACCCAAATAAGAAGTGGGAAGCAGATTTTCGTGATAAAATTTTTGATATTATGGATTCGCTTCATACTGCATCAATCGATCTTCAACCCGATTTAATTCTTTGGCCTGAAGCAGCCTTACCTGTTTATCTGCGCATAACATATAGCGCCCGCCGCCCAATCCTACGTAAAGTTCGTGATTCGGGTATTCCACTGCTCACCGGCACCCCTGATAGGATAAACCGTGAGAATAATGAAAGAGATTACTACAACGGCGCGCTGTATTTTACACCTGATGGATCAATGAAAATGTATTATAAAATGCATTTAGTACCTTTCGCCGAATATATACCTTTTTCAGAAAAGTTTCCTATGTTGAAACGATTAAATTTTGGTCAAGGGAACTTTACATCAGGTCGTGATTTTACATTATTCGAAGTGGATAGCGTTCCATTTGGAAATTTAATTTGCTATGAATCAAGCATTCCAACTATTGTTAGCCAGTTTGTTCGCCATGGGGCAAAATTCTTATCGATTGAGACCAATGATTCCTGGTGTGGCCATACTTCTGGAGTTTATCAGCATTTCCAAATTGCGCGACTCCGTGCAGTGGAAAACAGGGTTGCGATTGCGCGTAGCGCCAATACAGGTATTTCAAGTCTTATTTTACCCACTGGTGAGATTGCTGAAAAAATACCTTACAACGAACAAAAAATAATTTTGGCTGAAATACCAATTCGCGATTTAGCATCATTTTACATGCGATTCGGGGAATTGTTTGCAATTATTTGTTCATTAATTTCAATCATATTATTAGGCACAGGATGGGTAAAAAACAGATCGTAACAGCTATAGTTCTAACACAGGTATTGTATACCCAGCAATTAGGTCCTACAGTAGATCAACAGAAGCCATTCTTTTCGCCGGTGGTGAAATCATTGGTTTTGCCTGGTTGGGGCGAATACAGCTTAGATAATCAAATTAGAGGGCGCATTTTTGTTTTGTCTGAAACCGTGCTCTTATTAGCAATCTTAGGTAGTTATTCTGTTGCGCAGAGGCAGGAAACGGAATATAAAGCTTATGCTGCTGAGCATGCTGGCATTGATCCCATTGGTAAAGATAGACAATTTTGGGTGGATATCGGGAATTATTCGTCCCTGTTTACGTTCAATGAGGAGCATTTACGGTGGAGAGATTTTAATGCCCTTTATGAAGATAATGATACCTGGGCTTGGGCGTGGGATTCTAGCAATAATCGTGAAAGGTTCGAAAATACGCGCATAGCCAGTGACAGTTGGAGGCTGCGAGGCTCGTTTTTAATCGGAGGCGTTGTTTTGAATCATATTGTCTCTGCTATAGATGCATTGTACCTTTCAAAAATATCAAATATTCAAGAAACTGTAGTTTCTCCTAATTATAATCCTCATTCAGATAAAATGGAATTATCCTTAACCGTTTATTTTTGATCTAAATATGCATATCCATCCTCTAGTACGGTTCATTTTTTTTCTGGCGTTTTCTTTTTCTGTTTTACTTGCAGATACACTCACTTTATGGGCTATTTATTTTGGAATATTTGTGGTTACAACTGGATTTGACCGGACAGTCATCCTTGCTGTTTTTTCCCGTATAAAACCATTTATCCTGTACTTTCCATTTATGCTGATCCTTTATTTGGCAGTGTCTGTGTTGTTTACTGATGCAACCATTTATCAAGCAATGTTTGAAGTAGGGTTTGCTTTCCTGCGCATTGTTTTAATGATCAGTATCATGAGTCTATACTTTGAGTCGGTTGGTTCTCCGAATTTTCTACTGGCGCTCCGGTCACTTTGGTTTCAAACTGGCCTAAAATGGAACTGGATGGAGAATTTCTTTCTTTTTCTGGATATGACATTGCGTTTTTATCCATCCCTACAGCGTGATTGGATTACGGCGATCCAATCACGGGAGTCACTTGGTTTTAATCAAAACAAAAACAAACCCTGGGGTAAAATAAAACAGGCCGCACAAGATTTACCCGTATTATTGGTTATAAATCTGCGCAAATCTCAAGATATAGCTGTGGCGATGCAATTACGCGGTTTTGGAAAATCATTGCCCAGGTGCGTTTATAATGCAACTTCCTTTACCACCGGGCATTTACTGCAATTTGCAGGAGTGGTCATCTGTTTTTATTTGATCAACTTGCATGCCCCGTTTTAAGTTAGTTTGCCAATATGATGGATCCAACTTTTCTGGTTGGCAATCACAAAAATCTGGTCGCACTGTTCAGGATGAATTAGAGCGCGTACTGACCCTATTAAATCATGGTGATTTAGTCCGCATCCTCGGATCAGGTCGTACAGATGCAGGAGTTCATGCCTTAGGACAAGTTGCTCATTTCAATATGGAACCTGATATGGATACTTGTGAGTTACGCGATGCATTGAATGGTAATCTTCCGGATGATTGTCGTGTAAATTTGGTTGAAGTAACTGATTTTGATTTTCATGCTCGTTTTTCCGCACAACGCAGAGATTACTTTTATAGTTGTAGGAAGGATAGATATCTACTAGATAGAAATACAGTGTGGTATACAGGTAATCTTGATTTAAGTAAATTAAATAACGCTGCTGAAATTGTGGTTGGCGAACATGATTTTCTATCCTTCTCAAAGAAGAACCTGGATATTGAAAACACAAATTGTACTATTTTTCAATCTCAGTGGCAGGAATCAAGTAAGATTGTAAATTATTATGTGTCCGCGAATCGATTTCTGCACCATATGGTGCGCTACTTAGTAGGCACAATGGTAGCAATAAGTCGTGGTAATTATACAATGAAAGAATTTAAAGAATTGCTAAATCATCCCAAACATGATGTGCAAATTTATCGTGCCCCTGCTTATGGTTTGGTCCTGGATCATGTTAGCTATGAGTAACATCAGACGTAGATTTTTCATTTTTGTGCTACTATGTTGCAGTTTTCTTTCTGCAGATAAGATCAGTGATTCTCGACAGAATGCTATCACACGGGCGATTGAAAAAATTGGACCAACAGTCGCCAGTATTAATGTCATTCAGGATGTTGTTGTACCATTTGGCGGGGATCCATGGTTCAATTATTTTTTCCCAGAAATGTTTTATCGTAAACGAAAAGCCCGGAGTTCTGGTTCCGGTGTTGTAATTAGTCCCGATGGTTATGTAATTACAAATTCCCACGTAGTTGAAAATGCCAGGGAAGTATTCGTATCATTGCAAGGCGGTAAGGAATTTTCCGCGGAGATAATTGGGATAGACCATATATCTGATGTTGCACTGTTAAAATTGGATGGACGGGATTTTCCGTATGCATCTTTGGCAAATTCTGATGAACTAATTATTGGTGAATGGGTAATCGCCCTTGGTAATCCTTTGGGGTTATTTGAAATCAATAACCAGCCCACCGCTACTGTAGGGATCATTAGTGCGGTGGACATGAATTTTGGCGAAATGGAAGGTGGCCAAGTTTATAAGGATATGATTCAGACAGACGCCGCAATCAATATGGGTAATAGTGGTGGGCCACTAGTAAATAGCGAGGGTAAAGTTATTGGTATCAATACCTTTATTTATACTGGTTCATCCTATTCTGAAGGATCGATTGGTATTGGATTTGCCATACCAATAAATCGGGCCAAACGTATCGTTGAAGAGTTGAAAAATACCGGTCGTGTGGATCGCAGTTATAAGACAGGATTAACGGTGCAGCCATTGACGCCACGGATTGCATTATATATGGAATTGTCAATATCAGAAGGATTAATTGTGATTGAGGTCGAGGATAATAGTACGGCAGATCGTTCGGGCATAAAAGACGGTGATATTATAACGAAAGTAAATGGTGTTAAGGTTATGACTACCAATGAATTTAGAGTCATCATCGAAGAAAGCGATTTACGTCAAGGAGATAGGATTAAAATCCAGATATATCGGAATGGGCGTTACCTAAACAAGATCCTTGCGCTGGGCAAGGCGGGTCCATAGATAATGTTGGCCCCTGAGGGAAGGATCATCCTTTTTACCTTATTAATCACCACACTTACTGCAGGGATGATTGGTTTCTACTATGATTCAGAACGCTTACTTGTTTGTTATGCTGTTTTTGGTCTATTATTTCTATTCTCTTGTAATTTTTTCCGCGATCCTGTGCGATCAATACCAGTGGATGAATTATCGATTGTCGCTCCTGCAGACGGAAAAATCATTCGTATTGATCAAGTGAACGATAGCGAAATAGGGGAAGGTGCTAATCGGATATCCATATTCCTTAGTGTTTTCAATGTCCATGTAAATAGAGTGCCAATAACCTGTACTGTAAAGGACGTTAAGCATATACCTGGGAAATTTTTGGCCGCATATGATCACAAGGCAAGTGACGAAAATGAAAAAACCGATATACTTTTTAGCGGGGCGAATATTACTTATCGTGTCCATCAGATAGCAGGAATTATCGCCAGGAGAATACGTTGTTACGCAGAAAAAGACCTGAAAATGGTGAAAGGCGACCGTTTAGGATTTATTATGTTTGGTTCAAGAACAGATATTATATTCCCGGAGTCTGTTCAGATTGAAGTTGATTTGGGAGATAAAGTAAAAGGTGGAGAAACAATAATTGGGAAATTGATATGAAAAAAGTACGGAAAAAACCTAAACAGTTTATCCCGAGCATATTTACAGTAATGAATATGTTCCTAGGGTTTCTTGCAATTGGATTACTAATGAAAGGTGACCCAATTCGAGCGGGTTGGCTCGTGTTGTTTGCCTGTTTTTTTGATGTTTTTGATGGTAAACTGGCCAGATTATTAGGTATCCCATCCCGGTTTGGAGCGGAATTTGATTCTTTTGCGGATACAATATCTTTCTGTACTGTTCCATCGTTGATTATTTATTCTGTGTACGTACAGGGTCTTCCGCCTATTGTAGGTGGGATATTCAGTTTTATACCATTACTCTTTGGTACAATACGATTAGCGAAGTTTAATCTCATGCAAGAAGATGACCCGAAAGCATATTTCATCGGCCTTCCCACGCCAATGAATGCTATTATGATCGTTACATTTATGATGTTTAACCACCAGCTTTGGGGGAATTTAGGAGATCCGAGAATTGCTCTTGTGATGGTTGTAGTACTTGGTTTTTTAATGATCAGTAAGATACGATTCTCAAAATTCCCCTTGCTATCATTGAAAAAGGGCCGTTCAAATACAATAAGTTTGATCGGTGTTGGTGTGGTTATTTTATCCACAGTTTTATTTCGGGGACTAGTTTTATTTCCACTGTTTTCACTTTATATAATCTGGAGCGTTATTCAATGGATGCTTGATCATGATCGTTTTGAAGAAGAAACGGAAGTACAAACTGAATTATAAAGCACCAGAACATGAACGTAAATAAAGCAAGATCTATAAGTTTGATCTTTTTGGTCCTATTTTTTGGAGCAATGATGGGGACATTGCTTGGTGAATTATTAGGATTCTTACTGCCACCTGGCGTCGTGAAGGATTTTTTCTTAACTAGTGTTTATTTTGATCTGGCGGGGTTATTTGGCAATGCGACTGGTGTAGTTACAATTGATCTGGTAATGTTCGTACTCAAGTTTGGTTTAGAGATCACCATTAACTTTGCCAGTATAATTGGTTTGGCGACCGCATATTATTTCCTCCGTTTTTACAGGTAAAGCAGGTATGAATTTATTAAATTCATCACTCGAATTGAATATATAAGGAAAAAACCATGTCAGAACCAACAATTACCATTAATTATGCTGCAGTCCCCGGTGGATGGGAATGGGTCATAATTGCTCTTGTCGTCCTTTTATTGTTTGGTGCCAAACGCATACCTGAACTTGCCCGTGGTCTTGGCCAAGGCATACGCGAATTTAAGGGTGCCGTAGATGATGCTAAGCAGGAATTGGATGATGCAGCAGAATCCATAAACTCAACCGATGAAAAACCAGAGGGATAATTCAGCCATTTAATATTTTGTTATCTTATAAATACTGATACAAAATTGTATTGGTAATTAAGGCAGTTTGATATTGTTGTATGCAAATGCACTGAAAGGAAACTTTCTGCTGAACTTATCGTAATGAAATTAATTGTATCATTTTGCCAAGCAAAATTCACATAGTACACCATGATTGAATTTGTTCATCCTTGGATCATTGCAGGATTATTATGCGTTCCGATTATTATCTGGTGGCACAAATACAAGGGTAAGTCCCTAGAAGGCTCAATGCGGATATCCTCTTCCAAGTTGTTTTCCAATCATTTTCGTAAGCGCGGTAACAAAAGATCAAAAACTGTATTTGTTCTTAAAATAATTACAATTTCGTTGATAATTGTGGGTATCGCGCGACCAAGAAGGATAGACAAGTTACAGATGACCACTGTTGACGTGGTGGATATTATTATGGTTTTGGATATAAGTAGTAGTATGCTGGCAGAAGATTTTCAACCGAATAGACTTGAAGCTGTGAAAACTGCAGCACAACAATTTATTGAAAATAGAGCTGGCGATCGAATAGGATTACTGGTTTTTGCCGGAGAAACCTTTATTCAATGTCCTTTAACGACCGATAAAGATGTACTTGTTTCCTTATTAAATGATGTTCGCGTTGCGGAAAAAGAATATGATGGTACTGCCATAGGTATGGCCATTGCTAATGCAACCAATCGTTTACGTTCCAGTGAAGCAAAAAGTAAAGTGATGATCCTGCTTTCTGATGGTAGTAATAATGCTGGCGAACTTGATCCCACGACTGCAGCAGACCTGGCCAGTCAGTTTGATATTAAAGTCTATACCATCGGTGCAGCCACGGATCAATCCCTGACTTACATTCCAGGGGTTGGGCGCATGGTCAATGAAATTGATGAAGAAACGTTAAAGGCAATTGCCAAAACTACTGGTGGACGATATTTTCGCGCCCGAGATAAAGACATGTTAACGGAAATATATCAGCAAATTAATGATATGGAGCGTACTGAAATCGAAGTGAAGAGTTATACACGATATGAAGAATTGTTTGGTTGGTTGCTGATACCTGCACTAATGTTAGGGATGGGCACTGAAACATTAACCCGATCAATATTTAGACAGCAAACATGATAGATTTCAGATTCCCGATCGTATTATCATTTTATGCATTACTAGCAGTGGTCTGGGTAATATGGATAATCCGCAAACAATATAATGATTTGATTTGGGATGAAACAGAACCACTGGTAAAAGAAAAGCTTTTCAGACGATTGGATCTAAATCGTTTGGCATGGAAACACCGCTTAACCTTCAGCGGATTAATTTTGCTTATTTTTGCAGCTTCAGGTCCACAAATTGGCACTAGAGTAGCGCCTGTTGAGCGCAAAGGTATTGATTTGGTGTTTGCGCTAGATGTTTCTGAAAGCATGAATGCCCAGGATGTAAAACCCAGTCGTTTGGAAAAAGCCAAATTCGAAATATCTCAAATGATCGATCAGTTAAAAGGTGATCGCATAGGATTAATCGTATTTGCGGGATCGAGCCACCTTTATTTACCTCTTACCTCTGATTATGAAGCAGCTCAGCTGTTTCTGGATGCGATTGATACCAAAATGATCCCTTCTCAGGGGACCGACCTCAGTACTGCTTTGCGTACAGCCATAAGTGCATTTAACGAGGAGAGCGAAAAATATAAAGTAATGGTTCTTGTTACTGATGGGGAGGACCACGAGGGAGCTGCTGTTGAATTGGTTGCAAAAGCGTCTGAATCGGGGATCATAGCTCATGCGGTTGGCGTAGGTACATTAAAGGGATCTTTAATACCGATAAATGACAAGACCGGAAACAGTTCCTACAAACGGGATAAAAAGGGAATTTTGATCACTTCAAAACTTAATGAAGCAATGTTGACTGAACTTGCAGATGCAGGTGGTGGTATTTACAGCCGTTTCAATAATCGGGAAGCTAAGTATAAAGAAATCATGCAGGCTATTGATAGTATGGAGAAACGATCAATTCAAACCCACATTTATTCTGAATTTGAAGATCGCTATCAGTCGTTTGCTATGGTTTCATTGCTATTATTAATCGCCGGAATGGTTTTGCCAACACGAATAACCAAAATAGAATCAAAGGATGACAGCTTTGAATAAGGTTCTATTCAAATTTTTCCTTTTATTTTTTGTATCGATAAGCATTGGTGCAGACAAAGGGATAGATCATTATAATAATAATGAATTCGAAAAAGCTCGTCAATATTATGAGTCTATTTTAATAGATAGGAATGATGATCCCGCCGCAAATTTTGGTTTAGGATCAACAGCTTTCCAACAACAGGATTATGCAGCCGCAATGAAAGGCTTTGAAACTGCGTTGGGTACAGATAATGACAAACTGAAATCCAGCGCATACTATAACATGGCTAACATTCTAGCCCAAAATCAACGGCTGGAAGAAAGCCTGGCTTTTTTCAGAAAATCTCTGGAATTAAACCCCAGTGATTTGGATGCTAAGATCAATTATGAATTAATAAAATTTCAGCTTCAGCAGCAACAGCAACAACAAAATCAAGACCAAAATCAGAATCAAGACGAGAATGATAAGGATGATGAACAATCAGGGGATCAAAAAAAACAGGATCAGCAAAAGGACAAACAACAACAAGAACAAAATGCACAGAATGATTCTTCAGATGAGCAAGAAAGTGAACAGCAATCTAATCAAAATGAGGACCAACAAGAGGATCAAACTCAGCAACAACAACAAGATATAGCAGAAAATGAAAAACAAGAATCTCAAGATAAACAAAATGCTGCAGCGATCCTTGACGCCTTAAAGAAGGATGAAAAAATCAATAAAAAACAGCAGATGTCCCGTGCGAAAAAGCGGAAATTAGAAAAAGACTGGTGAACGGTTTGGCCATAAAAAAACTGCTATTATTTGGATACTGCATATTGCTGGTAAACCCGATTATTGCTGGTACGGTTCGTGCTACTGTTGATGCAAATACCGTCACCATGAATGAAACCTTTACCTTTAAAATTGAAGCAGTGGATACTGATAAGATGCCCTCCGTCAATATATCACCAATGTTAGATAACTTTACCATCGTAAGCGGCCCTGCCCAGCAAACGAATTATTCTTGGGTAAATGGTAAATCTACCTCGACAAAAAGCTTTACGTGGACGATGGCACCAAATCGTACTGGTACATTAACTATACCTGAGTTAATTGTATCCATCGGTAGAAAAAAATACAAGACTGCCCCTATACGAATCAGTGTTAAAAAATCAGGAACTGTAGCCAGTACTGGCGAATTGTTTCTCTTAACAGAAATAGATAAAAGTGAAGCCTTTGTAGGTGAACAAGTAACCGTTACATACAAATTGTATACCCGGTTACAGCTTGGCCTTGAAAATATCGAATATCCAAAAAGCGTTGGTTTTTGGCAGGAAGACCTATCCATACCTAAACCACCACGTTTCAATCGTACAACAATTAAAGGAGTGGAATATCAAGTAGCGACCCTTTACAAAGTAGCCTTGTTTCCTACCAAAACTGGTAATTTGGAAATATCGCCTATGAGCGTAACTGCACAAGTTAGAACAAAACAAAAAGGTAAAAGAAAATCCATTTGGGATGACCCATTTTTCAATAGTTTTAATACACGTACTGTCAAAAAATTAATTCGTACTGATCCTGTCAATATCAAGGTAAAAACCTATCCAGAGGGGCAGCCAGCCGATTTCACGGGTGCCGTTGGTGACTTTAATTTACGGTCTTGGGCTGATACCAGTCAGGTCAAGGTGAATGAGGCCATTACTTTGAACATAGAATTACGTGGTACTGGGAATATTAATATGTTCAGTTTACCCGAAATTAATTTCCCAGGAGATATGGATGTATTTCCCCCAACCTCTTCGTTCGAGCAGGAGAAATTATGGGATCAGTATACAGGCACAATACGTTGGCAATATATTTTAATCCCCAGAAGTGCAGGTCAATATCAATTACCCCGGGTGCAAATATCTTACTTTAATCCAAAAGATAAGTCTTGGAGTAACACGGGGACAAAACCCATCGGTTTAATAATTTTGCCAGGTGAAACTGATTTTGTGGGTAGTACATCTGGTTTTACAAAAGAAGAAATATCATTATTGGGCAGTGATATACGTTATAATATTACCGAAACGCCAGTGTGGATACTTCGCGATCAATCCAAAATACCAATCTGGGTGTGGACGTCGTATGTGTTAGCAGCTCTTTTATTTGTGGCGCCTATCCCAATTTCTCGTTTCCAAGGGCACCGTATTGAAAACGAACCCATGCGACAATCCAATAAGGCCTTGAAACAGGCATTAAAAGCTCTAAAAAAGCGCGCAGAAGATCCATTTGCACAGGTTGCTCAAGTCGTCTACCTCTACCTAAAGGACAGGTTCTTTCTTGCTAGCGAACATTTGGATCCTCTGTCTGTCAATCAAGCATTAATTGGTATCGTCGAAACGAAAGCGCTGGCCAACCTAGTGGATTTATTGAAATTATGTGATGCTGGTCGTTATGGTCCTGAAGCAGCAGATACGGAAGAGACGCTTATTAAAGATGCAAAAAATATATTGCATAAAGTAGATTCGAGTAAATGATGCGAATAATCGGAATAATATTGTTGGCAATGGTTTCATTGCGGTCGGATACAATTTCTGCTGATAGTTTATTTGCGCTAGGTAATCGTTATTTTAGCATTGAAAAATATGACTATGCATTAGATGCTTATTCAGCAATTTTAGAGGAGGTAGAACATCCTGACTTGTACTTTAATATGGGGAACACATTTTATCGTCTAGGAGATATTGGTAAGGCGGTGTGGGCCTATGAAAAGGGGCTGCAATTTTTGCCTCGTCATAAGGACTTGAACTATAACTTGGATATTGTAAATACACGTGTCCAGGATAGAATTGAGGTGCCGCAGGGATATTTCTTTATTGAGTGGTACAGTTCGCTTAAGAATAAATACACGTTACAGGATTTGATTGTCTGGGGTGGCCTCATGGTCCTCTTATTTGCTCTTGCTGGGTTTTTTAAAGAATTTGGAATTTTAGACATGGTTTTCGCTGGCAGAACACAGGTCTTTTTCTTGATTTTAACTGTAGTATTTCATGGTTTGGTGTTGGATAAATACTGGGAATTATCTGATCGGGAAGAAGGTGTGGTTGTGTCCCCAGTTGTAAATGTGCGATCGGCTCCCGTAGATCGTGATGAGAAAGTGATTTTTCGCATTCACGAAGGACTGAAAGTTGATATTGCTCAATCACAGCCAGGGTGGTATGAAATCATATTATTGGATGGTAAAAAAGGATGGATTCCTTATAAATCCTTATTAAAACTCTAATGCATAAACTGGTTTTCTTAATCCTGCTATACGTCCCTCTATTATCCCAGGAAATTCAGGTAATTGACCATAAGATCGTCAAAGATATACAACCTAATTGGCCAGTAATTATAAATAACGTTCTTGATGATTCTACATCATTTGAATTTTTACTTTCGCTGGATTCAGTACAATCTGTATCGGAAGGGTATCGTGTACAGGTGCTGGCTACACGGTACTTCGAGAGGGCAGAGAGTCTTGCTGTAATTATGAAAAATACTGTTAGTGATAGTGTATATGTGGATTTTGAAGCGCCAAATTATAAAGTAAGAATTGGTGATTTTATTGACCGGGATTCAGCGGAATCATTGCAGCAAGAGTTAGTGCAAATGGGTTATAATTCAGCCTGGATATTGCGCGCGAGGATCAATTCGCAGGCTAGTAGAATAAATTATTAATTTTTTTTATCCACCAAAGATGAATGAAATTTTAAAAAAAGTATTGGACAATCCTACTTCTTGTTTATCAGCTACAGGTGATTTATTTGCTTCCCAGCCATTTGGGTCATAAAAGGTCAGGAAATACCCAAGGCTCAGGTCAAACCCAAACCAAGGTGTAAGGGGATAACGTAATGAAAGATAGGGATTTACTACAGTGATTGTAGTAGATATTTTATTGGTTACATAACTTGGATCAGACCCGCCATCACCAAATGAATTCCATATATTTGACCAACTTTTTGTTCCAGAATCCTTTATCACATTTAAACTTGTTTCACCAAAATACATCCCAACACCCAGGTTAAGTTCAAGATTGCCATAGGGCCGGTAGTTTGATTCTAAATAGGGGCCAACCATAGTTGATGAAAGACTTAGAGTTCTATTAACAGTCGAATTTGTAGTGTCAGCTCCGTTAATCTGTACATTTCCTGTGAATCCAGCTCCACCAATATATATTCTATCATATACGTTAACTGCACCACCACCACCATTAAGAAATATTGCTTTTTCAAATTTGCCCATGCCGTATTCTGGTTTACTTTGAAGATTTAATGAAGTCCAGTTAATAGACCAAAGTCCTACCATATATCCGCCATAAGCTTTGTAAGCCTGTCCAGTGACGTTTGTGCTAAGTGCAATTAGTAGTGGAAAAACTAGTAAATTTTTCTTTAGCATAATTTTTTACTCCAATTCGTTAAATATGCTATTACGTTTTCAATGCGGAAGTAATCTTAAAGCTAATATTAATCAATAAAATTGGAAATAGGTAGTATTCAAGACATCGGATATACTATTTGGGGTAATAATATGGCCAAATTAGGGCATCCAACAGCATCGTTTGGATACAAAAGAAGATTAAACCGATTATACTGGCAAAATACAGCCAGCTAGAGCGGTCAAAATTTGAAGTGAAAAATGAAGCCAACAGCGCAACTGAGGAAAATCCCACTGTAAATAAAACCAACCTGATAATGATCCATAATAATGGAGTAGGGTTTTCAATCATAGCAAAGGTCAGATAAATCCAGATTGCGGATGGTATGATTATACCTGCATATAAAATGTTTATCGCCCAAAATCCATAGCGGCCAAACAGTTTAACGGATTCCGTGGATATATGGAATAAGATATATCCTGTAAAGAAAAAATACCCACCTGCGGCCAAAAACATAAAAATAGTGTAATATAGCCTTAATGAATCCGGGATTGATCCCCATAACCCACCACGGATTGAAGGGTTTGTAATTAATCCATGGGCATAGGATCCAAGCACGCAGAGCCCTCCAAATCCATTAATTAAATAAAAGAGGATGAGTTGTTTATCAGCCATAATTATATCCGTACAATTTTAACCACAGATTAATCGCATTTATCAGTACAACTTGGGTCGGAATTTATTCATATTTACAGTGAAATACTCGGCCATTTTGAAATAAATTACAAAGATATCTGCCATTGACACCGGTTAGTATACCGTCGTAATTTCGCCATTATGGCAGAGTTTAATTTGCAAAGCGAATTTAACCCGGAAGGAGATCAGCCCCAGGCAATTAAAGCGCTTGTATCTGGATTGAACAATAATGCAAAACATCAAACGTTGCTTGGTATAACTGGTTCCGGTAAAACGTTCACCATGGCAAATGTCATCCAGCATGTGCAGCGACCAACGTTGATTATTTCTCATAATAAAACGCTAGCAGCACAATTATATGGAGAATTCAAATTACTTTTTCCTGATAATGCAGTGGAATTCTTCATCAGTTATTACGACTATTATCAGCCGGAAGCTTATATGCCTGTTACAGATACATTTATTGAAAAGGACATGTCTGTCAATGAGGAAATTGATATTCTACGACTAAAAGCCACAAGTTCCTTGCTAGCACGGGATGATGTGATCGTTGTGAGTTCTGTTTCCTGCATATATGGAATAGGATCACCGGAGGAGTATCGTGATAAGGTTATCCAAATTCGTAAAGGGGACCAACTGAATCGAAAGGATTTCTTCCGTAAACTGGTAAATATTCATTATAACCGCAATGATTCTGTTTTTGAGCGAGGGACCTTTCGTGTCCGCGGTGACGTGATTGAAGTATATCTGGCCTACGAAGATGTTGGCATCCGTTTGGAAATGTTTGGTGACACTATTGATTCGGTCACAAGGTTTAATCCACTAACTGGCGAAATTACCAAGGAAATGGCCAATGAATTCGTATATCCGGCCAAGCATTTTGTTACGGATAGGGAATCAATCAATCAGATCACAATGGAAATTCGAAAGGAACTTGTTAACCGGTTGGAAGAATTGCGGTCTAGTGATAAACTATTGGAAGCGCAACGACTAGAACAACGTACAAACTTTGATTTAGAGATGATGATGGAGGTCGGGTATTGTTCTGGAATAGAAAATTATTCCCGCTATTTTTCCGGACGAAAACCTGGAGAAAGGCCCTATACATTGATTGATTTTTTCCCAGATAACTTTTTAACAATTATCGATGAATCCCATGTAACATTGCCCCAAATAAAAGGCATGTATAATGGCGACCGCGCCCGTAAAGAGGTGTTGGTAGAACATGGCTTTCGCCTGCCGAGTGCTATGGATAATAGACCTTTACAAGTCACCGAATTCATGCCGTTGCAAAATCAACTGGTATATGTTTCTGCTACGCCTAGGGATAAGGAACTTGAATTATGTGGAGGTGAGGTAGTAGAGCAAATTATTCGCCCAACCGGATTGCTAGATCCGCGGGTAGAAGTAAGGGGTACTCATGGTCAAATAGATGACCTGATCGGAGAGGTACGCACTAGAGCAAACCGCAATGAGCGGGTTTTGGTCACCACTCTGACCAAACGTATGGCAGAAGATTTGAGTGAGTATTTACGAGGTGTCAATTTACGAGTTAGATATTTGCATAGCGATATTGTTTCCCTAGAGCGCGTGAAAATTTTACGTGACTTACGTTTAGGAGAGTTTGATGTATTAGTTGGTATAAATCTTTTACGGGAAGGGCTTGATTTACCCGAGGTTTCTCTTGTAGCTGTTTTGGATGCTGACAAACAAGGTTTTCTTAGAAGTCATACCTCATTAATGCAAGTTGCTGGACGGGCAGCTCGCCATCAAGAGGGAATGGTTATATTATATGCAGATAAAGTGTCAGCAGCTATGGATCATCTGCTTCGTGAAACGGAGCGCCGTAGAGAAATACAAAAGTCATATAATCAAAAAAAGGGTATAATTCCATCGACAATCTATAAATCCGTTGAAGATATTATGTCCACTACAGCTGTGGCTGATTCGATCCAAGATGATAACTATAAACCTATAAAAAACCGCAAGGGCGATGATTTTAGCAAAATGGATAAACAGCTAGCTGTCGATATGATGCGTAAGGAAATGTTGGAAGCGGCTGAAAATCTCGAATTTGAAAAAGCAGCAAAACTTCGTGATGAGGTTCAAAAACTGGAAAAGGAATTAGAGGGCATATTTTAAATGAAAGTATTTGTCACTGGTGGGGCAGGGTACATCGGTTCCCATATTACACTTGAGTTGCTTGAAGCGGGCCATGATGTTACCGTTTATGATGATTTATCCTTAGGATTTAAGGAGAATGTGGATAATAGAGCACAGTTTATAGAAGGCTCGACACTGGATAAAAATTGCTTGAAAAAATCGCTGGTAAACGAATTTGATGCAGTAGTGCATATGGCAGCATTCAAAGCTGCGGGTGAGTCGATGACTGACCCAGGAAAATATTCACAAAATAATTTAAATGGGACCATAAATCTCTTAAACGCTATGACTGAACTTGGTGTAAAAGATCTTATTTTTTCATCCACGGCTGCTGTTTATGGTTATCCAAATTATTTACCTGTAGATGAAGCCCATGACCTAAAACCAATAAACTTTTACGGCTATACAAAACTAGTCATTGAACAAATCATGCAATGGTATGCTGACCTGACGGGATTACGTTATGTGGCATTACGATATTTCAATGCTGCTGGTTATGATATCACCGGCAGAATTAGGTGTATAGAACGAAATCCAGCCAATTTGTTGCCTATAGTAATGGAATTGGCCAGTGGGCGTAAAGAATCCATGGAAGTATTTGGTAATGATTATAATACGGTTGACGGAACCGGTGTACGCGATTACATACACGTCAGTGATCTGGCAACTGCTCATGTAAAAGCGCTCGATTATTTATCTCAAAATGAAAAATGCGTAACACTCAATCTAGCTACTGGCGAAGGTTATTCTGTTCTTGAAGTCATTAAAAAAGCGGAAGAAATATCGGGGAAAAATATAACTTATGATATTGTGAAGAGAAGACCAGGTGATCCTGCCAAATTAGTAGCCACCTCAAAGCTGGCATTTGATTTGCTTGACTGGGATCCTAAATATTCCAGCCTGGAAACGTTACTAAGTAGTATGTGGAATATTTACAAAAATGAATAAGAGAACCTAGATCCTATGATTGACATTGAAAAATTACAATCAACCTCAGGAATCATCGGAAGTTCTGATGGGATACGTCAGGTTTTCGAAATGATCGCTCAGGTTGCTCCTGTTGATATTACGGTATTAATCGCAGGCGAATCTGGTACAGGAAAAGAAATGGTGGCCAAGGCGATCCATAAATTCAGTCGCCGTGCGCAAAATGAAATGGTTACAGTAAATTGTGGTGCCATTCCTACTGGTATCATTGAAAGTGAATTATTTGGTCATAAGAAGGGTGCATTTACTGGTGCAAATGAGGATCGCAAAGGATATTTTGAAACAGCTAACAAGGGTACCATCTTCCTTGATGAAATTGGTGAAACTCCTTTGGAAACACAGGTAAAGCTGCTGCGCGTATCAGAAACCGGAGAATTTATCCGGGTCGGTGATTCCAAGACACTATATACGGATGTAAGGGTCATTGCAGCAACCAACAAAGATCTTAGCGATCTTGTTGAAAAGAACAAGTTTCGTCAGGATTTATATTTCCGGCTAAAAACTGTACAAGTTGATTTACCACCTTTACGTCAGCGGGTTGAAGATATTTCACTACTGGTGGAACGATTTGCCCTTGAATTTACCCGGGGGAATGATATACCCTATCGAGGATTCGTACCTGAAGCTATCCGGGTCATGAAAAACTACAATTGGCCTGGTAATGTGCGCGAATTGAAAAATTTTGTAGAAAGTATGCTTGTCCTACAGAAAGGCGAACGAATTACAGTGGAAATGGTAGAAGAAAAGCTTGGTTCATTCCAACAGATTAGAAACGATAACCTACCTGTCCTTGTGAACCAGTCATCCGAGCAGGCGGAGCGGGAACTTATTCTCCGGCAATTGTTATTGCTGCGACAGGATGTCAATCTTATAAAGGATGCAATCGGTGGAAGTAATTCTCCTAATGCGCCGCCAACAAACGTATCATTTTTTCCTCCGGAAGAAAATGCGCGACTGCGAGACCACATGCACATAGATGAGGAAGGACAAAAACTTGTACGGGATGATGCTATAGGTGATATGCATTTAGAAGACCTTGAACGGGAAGCGATCATTAGAACACTGCAATATTATAATAACAACCGTCGTAAAGCAGCAAAGTCGCTCGGTATGAGTGAACGAACTTTATATCGTAAAATCAATGATTATGAACTTGGTCGGAAGAATAAGCTGCCCAAATCACTGAGCGAATGAGAGCGGTACTCCCAACATTGATTTTGCCGTTTTTTGTTGGCTGTATTTACTATTCCATGGCTGGATCAATTCCGCCGCATATTAAAAGTATTGCTATTCCATTAGCGGAGAACCAGACTGCGGAGTTCGGCATGTCTGAAGCAGTAACTGATAATATGGTCAATGAGTTTACAGAGGAGAATATTCTTCGCCTTGTATCGGAGGACCAAGCCGATTCTATTTTGAGAGGTAAGATAGTTAGCGTGAAAGATGCACCGTACACATACACAAAGCAGGAAGCTGTAACGGAATACCGTTTTACTATTACAATGGATCTGGAATGGTTTGATGTCAAAGAGGATAAGGTACTTTTGAAAAAACAATATTCAGGATTCGGGGCCTACGGCTTAAGTGGGGATATTAGTTCAGATGCAATTGATAATGATGGCGATGGCTTGATTGATAGTGAAGATGAAGATGAATTTGGTGACCCAAGGGAGTTTGCTACTAAAGTAGCGGCAGAAAAAATAGCGCAAGATGTACTGAATGAAATCATGACATCATGGTAATTTTTAGCTTGAAAGGATGCCCGGAATAAATGGAAAACACATATTTATCTGACATTGCAGATTACGAAAATCAGGAAGCCACTTTTAATGGTTGGGTATATAATACTAGATCCGTTGGGAAAATATGGTTCCTCATTTTGCGGGATGGTACGGGTATGACCCAATGTGTGGTTACCAGGGATGACACACCTAACGATATTTTTTGTTTGGAAAAATCTCTAACACAGGAATCATCTGTTTCGGTTACAGGAGTAGTTAAAAAGGAACCACGTTCAGTTGGTGGACATGAAATACTAGTGAAAAATATTGTAGTGCACCAGGTTGCAGAAAAATATCCCATCACACACAAGGAACATGGCACATCTTTCCTCATGGACCATAGGCATTTATGGATTCGTTCGAAAAAACAGCACGCCATATTGAAAATTCGTCACCAGGTGGTCAAAGCTTGTAGGGATTTTTTGGACAATAACGGTTTTATTTTAATTGACGCACCAATTTTTACGGCGAATGCTTGTGAAGGTACATCAAACTTGTTTGCTGTTGATTATTTTGAACGATCGGCCTATTTAACCCAGAGCGGACAGTTGTATTCCGAAGCTACAGCGGCCAGTTTTGGCAAGGTCTATTGTTTTGGTCCAACTTTTAGAGCAGAGAAGTCCAAAACAAGACGCCATCTCACTGAATTTTGGATGGTTGAGCCAGAAATGGCCTATTACAATCTCGATGATAACATGAATTTGGCAGAACTGTTTGTGGAATATATTGTGCAAAGTTGCCTTAAATACTGTCAAACAGAATTGAAAACACTGGAAAGAGATATTTCCAAGCTAGAAAACGTAAAAGTACCATTTCCACGGATCACTTATGGTGAAGCAGTTAAGATACTTGAAGATCAGGGGTCAGAATTCAGCTATGGGTCAGACTTTGGCGGAACTGATGAGACGATTATATCTGACCAATATGATAAACCAGTAATGGTACACCGGTGGCCTGCAAAGATAAAGGCTTTCTACATGAAACGTGATGCTGAGAATGATAACCTAGCGCTCGGTTTAGATATGCTTGCTCCGGAAGGATATGGTGAAATTATTGGCGGTGGACAACGAGAAGATGATTTGGTTATTCTGGAGAGCAGGATCAAAGAACATGATTTAGACATGAAAGACTTCGGCTGGTATTTAGATCTACGTAAATATGGATCCGTGCCTCATTCCGGTTTTGGGTTAGGTATTGAGCGTACTGTGGCTTGGATCACCGGTATAAAACATATCCGTGAAACAATTCCGTTTCCCAGAACAATTTATCGTCTTGATCCATGAATTTCAGCCAGACCCGCATTGCAGTTTTTGGTGGTCGGCAAATAAGTGATAACATCTATCAGAAAGCATACAAACTGGGTGGCTTATTTGCTAAAGAAGGCTATCTTGTCTATTGTGGTGGAGGCAAGGGTGTAATGGAAGCAGTTTCTAAAGGTGTTAGTGAGAGTGGTGGTACTTGTGTGGGTATTTTAAAAGGGTTGATGCTGGATGAAATGAATGATTTTATAAAGGTACCAGTCGCAACGAATATGGGTATATCTCGCAATGCACTTTTGGCATATAATTGTGATGTTGCCGTGGCAATAAGCGGAAAATACGGGACATTATCCGAAATATCATACGCACTACAGTTGGAAAAACCGATCATTGGTTTACACAGCTGGAAGATGAATGAATTTCGAAATGTTGATGAGCCAAATGAAGTTATAAAATTTATTAAAGAGAATACTTAAAGTAATTAATTAATACTATGAAAGCATTCAAAGCTACCGTATCTGGGAAAGTACAGGGAGTATGGTTCAGAGATTCAACTCGACAAGAGGCCATTAAATTAAAAGTAACAGGTTGGGTGAAAAATATACCAGGCGGAACGGTATATCTGGAAGCAGAGGGTGAAGAAAATAATTTGAAATCCTTGGAAAGATGGATCCATATTGGTTCCCCCCATTCTCGTGTGGATAGAGTAGACTTGCAATGGAGTGAACCTACCAATACCTATTCAACCTTTGAGGTTATATTTTAATGAAGATTGCCCTCTGTCAGATTAATCCCACTGTCGGTGCTTTTAAAGATAATAAAAAACTTATCCTAAGTAATTATCGTGAGGCCGTTAAACATGGGGCTGAATTGGTCGTCTTCCCAGAAATGGTAATTACTGGATATCCCATTGCTGATCTATTGTATGAAGATGGTTTTGTGCGGGAAAATATGGCTATTCTAGCTGAAATTACTTCCCAAGCGACTATACCCCTGGTGGTGGGCCATGTTCATGGCGAGAATGGCCATTTATACAATTCTGCTGCACTATGTGTAGATGGTCAGCAGCTTTTTAGATATGATAAAATATTATTACCCACCTATGATGTCTTTGATGAAGACCGTTATTTTAATGCTGGATCTGAATTAGGATTATGCAAGGTAGATATTGGTGGGCAAGAGATCAATCTAGGACTGCAGATCTGTGAGGACCTTTGGGATGAGGATTATGACCGAAAAGTCACGGCAGAACTACAGCAAGCAGGAGCAGCATTTGTAGTGAATATTTCTGCTTCTCCATATCATGAACTGCGGCTGAAAGAAAGGTTGGGCCTTGTCCAAAATAAAGTGCAAGCAACTGGAATACCTTTTTTTTATTGCAACCTCGTTGGCGCTCAGGATGAACTTATTTTTGATGGACAGTCCTTGGCGGTAAATGGTACGGGAGAACTAATAGGTTTAGGCGCTATATTTTCTGAGGAGATCGTTTATGTTGATACGGATACAGACAGAAGAATTTTATTACCTGTAGATAATAGAGAAGGAGAATTGTATACTGGTTTGGTGCTCGGCGTACGGGATTATTTTAAGAAAACGGGGCACAAGGAAGCTGTAATTGGTTTAAGTGGTGGAATTGATTCGTCGTTGGTGGCCTGTATTGCTGCAGATGCCCTGGGAATGGAACATGTTCATGGTGTTTCCATGCCGTCCCGGTTCTCAAGCGATCATAGCAAAGATGATGCGCAACAATTGGCAGAGAACCTTGGTCTTGACTTTCGATCGATCACAATTCAAGGAATTGTTTCGGAGTATGAACATACACTCGGTCCTCATTTTGATGGTGCGGAACGCAATGTAACTGAAGAGAATGTTCAAGCGCGCACGAGAGGTAATCTGCTCATGGCATTAAGCAATAAGTTTAACTGGCTTGTGTTATCTACGGGAAATAAAACAGAAATAGCTCTGGGCTATTGCACGTTGTATGGTGATATGAGCGGTGGACTTGCTGTTATTTCAGATTTATCAAAGAACGATGTTTATGCACTGGCGAATTGGGTAAATAATGTTGCTGGTAAGGATAGAATTCCAGCGAATTGTATCGAAAAGCCACCTTCCGCTGAACTTGCACCAGAGCAAGTGGATCCTTTTGATTATGATATTGTCAGTCCACTGGTGGACCGTATTATTGAAAATCGCGAATCACCAGCAGCATTAATCAAAGATGGAGTTGATCCTGATCTCGTCCATGATATTTATCGTAGGATCACAATTAATGAATACAAGCGTCGTCAGGCGCCGCCGGGCCTGCGTGTGAGTTCGAAGGCTTTTGGGCTCGGTCGCAGAATTCCAATAGTAAACCATTTTATGGGGAGGCGAAGTTGAAATCATACCAAACACCTATTTTTTGCATATGGATCATTTTTGTGAGTATCATATCAGGACAATCAGAAGCACCGGCTGATTACTGGACGAAGCTCAGTCAGGGGGAAAAAGTTGCCTTTGTAAATGGTGCGTATGGAGGCATTGCCCGGATGAAACTACACCATGAAAAAGAAGTGCAAAAACAGTATATGAGTAATCCGTACTGGGTTCAACCATATTACATTAATCGGTTCTATGACATCGTAGATGAACATATATCTCAGGGAGTTACCTATGACCTGAATATTGTCGCCGGTCACATCGATGCGTTATACGCCAACTATGATAACAGAAACATACCGCTCATTGAAGCTATTCGAATTGTTTCTGTTGCGCAGGACGGAGAACCCCAAAAAGCGGATCTAATTTTGCTTCGGGCGCAGAAAAAATACACGCCCTGATTAATTCAGGATACTAATCTCTTTCGTAAACAGGGTAGAATTTGGTATAAGAACTTTTTTCCCATCAGCTTCGATCGTTGTATAGCGCAAATCAATATTGATTACTTTTCCCTCGTGCCCAGCTACACCAATTATATCATGAACTTTGAATGGTCTATGCAGCAGGATCATAGAACCGGCAATTAAGTTTGATACCACATCCTTCAGAGCAAAACCTAGTGCAAAACCAGTGAGCCCCAACCCCGCAACTAAAGCTGATACATTTATACCAATTGTTCCTAGCGCTGTAACGAGGCCAAAAATTATCAAACCAATTTTTGCTGTCCGACCAATGAGTTTTAGTAATTCCGGGTTCAACCCACGTTTGTTGGCCAATCGTGTTATTAAGAATTGGGTAAAGATTCCACTGATCCAGAACAGGATAAATATTGCTATACTCGCCATTACGGCAGGAAAGATTTCCAAAATGTTTCGGTATGTTGTGGTGACCAAGGTACTCCAGTCCATAGATCAACTTACGAGAAAAGAAAAAATGAACCCAATAATTATTGGTTGGTTTTCTTTTCGAAAAAATGACCGACTTTCAATAGTCAATCCCTGAGGAGCGGCTTAATTTCACACTTATGATTCGAGATGAGATAAGAAATTTTTGCATTATTGCCCATATTGATCACGGCAAATCAACTTTAGCCGATCGTTTGTTGGAAGACACCAAAACAGTAGCCAAAAAGGATATGCAGGATCAAGTGCTGGATAGTATGGACCTTGAACGTGAACGAGGTATCACGATTAAGAGCCATCCCATTCAAATTCATTATCAGCACAATGATGGTAAATCATATATTCTGAATCTCATAGATACACCCGGTCATGTCGATTTTTCTTACGAAGTGTCCCGTTCATTGGCTGCCTGCGAAGGCGCATTATTACTGGTGGATGCGGCCCAAGGTGTCGAGGCGCAAACCGTTAGCAATACGTACCTAGCCATTGAAAGTAATTTGAGCATAGTACCGATCATCAATAAAGTTGATTTACCCAGTGCCCAAACACAGGAAGTCACCCAGCAACTTATTGAATTGATCGGCTGTGATGAAAATGACATCATTTTAGCCAGTGCAAAAGACGGTATTGGCATACAGGATATTTTTGATGCAATTATTAATAGAATACCTGCTCCACAGCAAAATTCTAATATCCCTACTCGGGCATTGATCTTTGATTCCACCTACAATAATTACTGCGGTGCAATACCTTACGTTCGTGTGGTGGACGGTGTGCTTAAACCTGGGTTAACAGCGAGGTTTTTTGGTCACAGTCATGAATACGAGATAACAGAAGTGGGACATTTTGTGATAAAGATGATAAAAGCAAAAGAGCTACGTGCGGGGGATGTGGGTTATGTTATTGCTAATATCCGGGATGTAGCCCATATATTACCCGGTGATACTTTAACAGCAAAACCAAACCAGGCTGTAGAACCACTCCCGGGTTTCAAACATATAAAACCAATGGTTTTTTCAGGCTTATACCCGTCCGATAGTGATGATTATAACCAGCTACGCAAAGCGCTGGATAAACTGAAGCTAAATGATGCTTCTCTTATTTATGATCCTGAAACCAGTGAGGCCTTGGGGTTTGGTTTCCGCTGTGGTTTTCTTGGATTATTGCATATGGAAATCATCCAAGAACGTTTGGAAAGAGAGTTTAAGGTCAATTTAGTTACAACAACACCGAATGCACGGTACCTTGTGGTGCAAAAAAATGGCCAAGAGGTGGAGGTAGATACACCAGCCAAAATGCCGCCAAGTTCCGATATTCAGGATATCAAAGAACCATATATGGCATCGGAGATCATTACGCCAGTTGAATATATTGGTAAGATTATGAAACTATGTCAAAGTAAACGGGGCATTTATAAAAACACTGATTACATAACCAAAGATAAGGCTCAGTTACATTACGATCTCCCTCTGTCTGAAATAATATTTGATTTCTATGATAAATTAAAATCAGCTACCCGGGGGTATGCGTCTTTTGATTATACACTGGCTGACTACCGGCAAGGGGATTTAAAAAAACTGGATATATTGCTGAATGGTGAACCGGTGGATGCATTATCAATCATTACTCATGCCAGCGATGCATATGATCGGGGTGTAGCGCTGTGTAGTAAATTAAAGGAACTAATACCGAGGCAACTTTTTGATGTTCCTATTCAGGCCTCATTGGGAACAAAAGTAATTGCCCGGTCAACAGTAAAGGCATTAAAAAAGAATGTAACGGCAAAATGTTATGGAGGGGATATTACCCGAAAGCGGAAACTTTGGGAAAAACAGAAGCAGGGGAAAAAACGCATGAAATTGATCGGGAAGATTGAGATTCCGCAGGAAGCCCTCCTGGCTGTGTTACAGATAGATAAATGATTTATAAATTAATCGATGAATAATTCCAGTTATTGGTCTACGACAAACTCACCCCTTTATAGTTTCATTTTTACTATTCCGCTATTTGTTATTTATGAGATCGGTGTATTCACCATTTCTGTAAATGATATCGTAATACTCCGGAATGGTGCAGACGTACTTATGCGACAAGTTTTGGGTTTGTTTGGCATTTATGGCGTGTATGGGTTCAGCGCGTCATTCATGATTGGTTTTATGGTTGCCTTCTTGCGCCAGAAAAAAGCGCTTAAATCCACTGCTATCCATGGAGAATATTTAATCTGGATGTTTCTGGAAAGTATTTTTTTGGGGTTTGCATTGTTCATCCTAATGGCATCCACAACACCGTTGCTGATTGCCAATACGACTGGGACAATGCTACAGCAAGTGGTGCTCTCAATTGGTGCTGGGATTTATGAGGAATTTGTGTTCCGTGTTATCCTTATCGCTGGATTTGGATCTATACTTGGTTTCATCTTCCAGTGGAAAAAAATAGCTAAAACAGTAAGTGGTATAATTTTTGCCGCCGCACTGTTCTCACTTTTTCATTTTATGGGTGATTATGGTGAAGATCCAAATTTTCCAGTATTCATGATGCGTTTTATCGCCGGTGTATTCCTGGGTATCATCTATGTGTTTCGCGGATTTGGGCCAGCAGCATACGCCCATACAGTCTATGATTTAATTGTGCTTACGCTTGTTACAACGCAATTATGATGGGTCAACAATAATTACCTTAGATTTGGTAACGGTATAATTATAAATTTTTAACCTGGATACGAAAATATCTTTACAAAGTTATACTATTTTATCAGAATGTTCTTGCCATAGACGACCATTATGGGAACCATTTGCAGTTTTGGGTATTTTAGCAATTCTTGTGGGAATTAATTTTTACTACCAAAAAGATTATAGTAGTGTTTCCGATAGGGAAAAATATTGTCACGGATGTAGTAAAAAAATAGGTATTAGCGATAAATATTGCGCAAACTTTGGAGGAAAATTATAATGTGGCCTGTAATCTATGATTTTGGAATAATTCGCTTTCTGGGCTTTGAATTTCATCTGGCCATTTATTCGTATGGCTTCATGCTGGTTGTGGCTTTTTATACCTGCTATGCATTACTGCTAAAGGAAATGCGCCGCTTAGGTTATGGGGATAAACTTGCTTCTGATATACTAACTGCGGCGGCGATTGGTGGAATTGTTGGATCAAAGATCTATTATCTATTGGAGAATTTTGATCGTGTACTGGGTGACCCCACAGGGATGATATTAAGCGGTGCGGGTCTTGTTTTCCTTGGTGGTTTAATGGGTGGAACTTTGGGAGTGACTATTGTGCTAAAAAAGAATGATTTACCTTGGTTAACCTTCGCTGATATTGTTGCCCCATTACTGATATTAGGCTACGCTATTGGTCGAGTCGGTTGTTTTTTGGTTGGGGATGATTATGGTCTACCAACGAAATTCTTAATTGGTATGACTTTTGAAAATGGTGCGCCGCCAACAACATACGAATCATTCACTTACAATTATCCTTGGGTAGACCTATCTGGTTGGAATTCTGGTGATGTAATTACTGTATTTCCAACTCAAATCATGGAAACGATCATTGGTTTAGGGATATTTTATTTTCTCTGGAATAAACGGGAAACTATCCAGGTCAAGGGCAGTTTGTTTTTTACATACCTTATTTTTGCTGGAATAGAACGGTTCTGTATGGAGTTCATCCGTATTAATCCAAAGTATATCTGGATAGTTCAGCCAGCCTTTGGACTTTCTGGTGCTCAGCTAATATCAATCATAATGATAGGTGTGGGTACCTACTTTCTAGTAAAACCGCCACAAGTATCTGAAACAAAACCAGTCAATTGATCGTATTGGCCCTATGATTAGGGCTATTGTCTTTTTTTACCTGGTCAGTGGTCTATATGGCCAGTCAGTACAGGTATATCAATTTCCCAGCGAATTTCAGACTCAGGAATTCTCTCCAGATATGATTACTGCAGGGCCAGGGGATTGGCTTTTTTATCTTGATAATAAGGCACGGCGTCTTGCCGCACGTTCACCTGCAGGAAATTTCCTATTCGCAGGTGGGTTTGGAAATGATTATGATGCATTTTTTGATCCTGTCGGGCTCACCGTTTCCAACCTAGATCTGCTCGTCTGCGATCGTAGTGAAAAGAGGCTCCTGCGCTATGACTATAAACTAAACTACACTGGCAGTATTAGCTTGGATCCATACCAGGATGGATCTGGAGTTTATATCGATAATATTTCTACAGACCCCTGGGGTTATTATTATCTCTATTCTGCAGATGACCATTTAATTCGGAGGGGCAATGCTTCTGGAATTGATCGGTTACCATTTCTGGATTTAAACCAACAAACCATTGACGAGATCTGTCTGGAGTCAATGGTAATCGTACCTAATGGTGATATAGGTCTATTATTCTCGTGTACGGGAGAAGTGGTAATATTCAATCGCCTAGGTCGAATAAAATCCAAACTGATGGTGGCTATTCCAGCACCTTTAAAATTACAGTATGTTGAAAATAAATGGGTAGTTGTCAACGCTCAGGGGCAAGGTCAGATCCTCGATCATTTAGAGACAAGTGAATTTTCAATACCAATTCGTGCCGACGAACAACTTTTGGACTGTACTGTAAATAATCGAGACTTGATATGTTTAACTAACCTAAGAATGCTGGTACTTCAATTTGAATAGTAGAATTATTTTGTTCGCTGCCTTGAGCAGTTATTTGACTGGGCAAATATTATCAGTAATAGATACAATCCATGTTCCAGCGACTGCTACGGAAATTCAGCTGCGTCACAATTTGATTATTGATTCAACATTTATCGTTAATGGATTAGATAATGTTCCGTTCGACTATGTACTGGATGCAGCGCAAGGTGTGGTATCATTGCCAAGTTCTAAAAAGGAGCCAAGAACCCTGGTAGTTAGATATAATCATTTTTCTGACCTCTTACCATTACGGGTGGGACCAAAGTGGCTGCAGTTACCACTCGTGGATTCACTGATAAATAAAAATAATTTACCTATAGAAACATCCTCTAGTTCAACGCCTATTATTCAAAATACAGATGCTCTATTTACGGCGGGCACGGTGTATCGAACTGCCAGTGTATCCCCAATAACTGGTTCTGAATTTACTGGAGGTTTGCGGATGCAGATACAGGGTAACCTGGGACCTGATTTACAAATTAGCGGCGTCCTTTCCGATCAAAATTTACCGATCCAGCCAGAAGGAAATACTAAAACACTGGATGAAATTGATAAAGTATATTTGCAGGTAAATCATGATAATTTTCTAGTAACTGCCGGGGATATTGACGTGAGTTATTCGTCAGGTAAATTCATGAATATTGATAGAAAAATGATTGGTCTAAACAATAACTTTAAGTATAAAGAATGGTCTGGAAGCGCAGTATTTGCCGGATCGAAGGGGAAATTAAACCAGGTAGAGTTTAAAGGTGTAGATGGAAAGCAAGGACCTTATAAACTTACTTCCGGGGATGGCAACAGGGATATTATTATTTTAGCGGGATCAGAACGGGTCTGGTTAAATGGTATGCGCATGGTCCGCGGTGAAAACAATGATTATACCGTTGATTATGCTATCGGTGAATTGACATTTATGCCCCGGCACTTGATCTATTTTGATAGCGATATTTATGTTGAATACCAATATTCAGATGCACAGTATAATCGCAGTGTGTTGGGTACATCTATGAAAAGGAATTTGAGAAATAAAGGTAATATACAATTGAATTGGTTGAGGGAATTTGACCAGGCCTTAGCGGGCGAAGATCAAATAGATAGTGAAATCATAAACTTGTTCAACAATGTGGGTGATAAAGATGTACAAATAAGTGGTGCGACACAAGACACCCTCGGTGCCTACGTATTTGTGGATAGTATATATGTCTTTGATCCAGCGGACACTATCTTGGGTAATCATTTCAACGTGGCGTTTACCTATGACGGATTTAGTGGTGAATATGCACGAAAGGTCACGATTAATGGGACTCTTTATTACGAATGGATGGGCAACAATGACCTCGATCAAATGCGCCAAACCATGGACCTTTATAGCCCGTTGAGAAAGCTGGTAAAACCAGAGAGCCAGCAGATGGTTCAGGTAGTGAGTTATCATCAATTGAATGATTGGATGAATTTATCTTTAGAATTAGCGGTTTCAGATCATGACCAAAACAGTTATTCCAGCGTAGATGACGCGGATAATCAAGGTATCGGTCATGAGGTCGAGCTATCCGGTCAAAAAATACCGCTTGGCGAAAAGATATTCTTCGGTTACCAGGTCTCTGACTGGAGTAGGACCGGCAGATTTCATACACTGCAACGGGATCGCTCCGTGAATTTTAATCAGGACTGGAATATCCCTGTGAGTGGGCAGGAAAGGGAGAGACTGCGCAATGTGGGTGCAACCCTTACTATTGATTCATTAGGGTCAGTCAATGGAAGTTTTTCCCAATATGAAATTGGCTCTGCATTGCGAAAGCGAAT
>CAJWGZ010000002.1 GCA_913041075.1 uncultured Fidelibacterota bacterium
ATGATGCCTACATTCAGAAAGCATATTTTCGTGATACGGATGAAGTCTGGTTTAGAGTCCGTGTCGGCAGCTATGATAACCGGGAAACGGCACTTGCGGTTGGTAAAGTTATCGCCAGTGCCATGGCCACGGATATCTGGGTTGATTTTGTAAGATTTGATGACTAACAATTTTCATAAACCAAGGAGAAAAAATGGATCCAATGAAACTTTACTTTGATGTGCGGGACATTTTCCGCGCACCACGCCTCGCACTGAGCGGAAAAAAAGTCATTATTCTCATGCAAGCCAATCTGGTCGGCTATACGGTATACTGGGTGTTGAATTATCTGGGTGCAGCGGCCCATGGCATGGCTTTTTCTGATACCTGGGCAGCTTATGGACTCTATCCCTGTGTACTAAGCCTTGATTCCCTCTCCGGCATTGCCTGCGTACTCTACTGGATCGGAGTCGCCTTTTGGTTTTATGCCATTTCTTTAGGCGCTACTGCAGTGTCGCGCGTAACCTATAAACAGCTGAAAGGCGACGAATTTTATTCCGGAGGTGATGCCTGGTCCTATGTCAAGAAACACTGGCATCCGGTCGTTTTCAGTTCCATTTCACTGGGCTTGATACTTGCCTTCCTTTTCTTCCTCGCTGCTATATTCGGCTTGGTAGGTAAAATACCCTATGTTGGTGAATTTCTTTTTGTACTACCCTACCTCCTGTATTTCTTTGGATCGGTATTTACAATCTACACCGGTATCGTATTCCTGGTCGCCCTAGTCTACACACCGGCAATTGTCGGTACCTACGAAGAAGATACTATGGGGACAGTCTGGCATAACTTTTCCATTACCTGGGGTCAACCCTGGCGAATCATTCTTTATCACGGTGCCCTAGTACCAGTTCTGGTACTGGGTGCGTATTTTTTCTCTCATGCCTGGATTAGCGGCTATGGATTGATCAATGCAGTGTTCAGTCACGAATGGTTAATGGGGTCAAAACTGCTCAATATTGTTGGTTGGGCCACCCAGGCCGTTCACCCGGGTGCATTGTGCTCCCTGCTGGGTAATACCTGCAGTATTTGTATTGCCTGCTGTGCCGGCTGTGGTTCACTGCTAACATCCAGCGGTGTTGCACTTTCAGCCACGGAGCTGGTAGCTGCATTTATACTGGCAGTTTTCCTGTTCTTGCTGATCGTTTCGGTGGTATCCTATACAATGGCCGTACTTTCAGTAGGCGAAACACTGATGTTCATCATTTTCAAAAAACGCTCTGATGATGATAATCTATTGGAAAGAAAAGATGAAGAAGAACTTGACGAAGAGGAAGAAGATGATAATTTCTCACTAGATGATGATGAATTTGATGATGACAGTGATACGAATACAGGAGCAGGTGAAGAAGGATCAACAAATGAAGCGGATCAGGATGATTCCGAGACGGAGGATAATCCCTAGGTAGGCAGCGCTTCTCATCCGGGGAATAATACTGATTTACCCCTTGGATGGATCTTGACAAACTGGGTAATTTTCTATGATAGAAGTGAAGCTATTTAGAGCGGATCTAGAACGCGGTTTAAATAAACAGCTTTTTGAAATTTCCAGCGAATATTTTGTTGACCAGGCTGTAGAGTTTGCAGAGGCAAAGATTACCTGTTCCCTGACCTCGGAAAAACAATGGCACGGATACCGCTTAACTGGAGAAATATCCATTCCTTTTTTCGAGACTTGTGATCGTTGTCTGGTTGAGTTTACCGATCAGCATACGACCGAATTCTTTATCCTGTTAACCAATGACAGTGAACTGTCAGGCGCGGAAGATGATGATGTAATCTGGTTTAGTGATGCTGAGAATACAGTTGACATTGGACCAGTCATCCGTGAACTGGTTCTGGTTGAAGAGCCGTTTAAGACTATATGTAGTGTTGATTGCAATGGAATCTGTCCTTATTGTGGCGCAAATCGGAATCAGGAAAACTGCGGTTGTAATGTAGATACCGTCGTAGACAATCGCTGGGAAAATTTGAAGCAAATTATTAAATAAAATAGTAAACAAAAAAAATTAGGAGAAAGAAATGGCACTTCCAAAAACTAGAATATCAAGAGCAAGGGGCCGTAAACGCAGAACTCATTACAAAGCAGGACATGTGGCCATCATGACCTGTCCACAGTGCAGTCAGAAAAAAATGCCGCACCGCGCTTGTCCAAATTGCGGTTATTACCGTGGTCGACCAGTTATTTCGGCTGCTGACTAAAAACATTTAATGAAAATTGCCTTAGATGCTATGGGGGGAGATCTGGCGCCTCGATCCCCTGTCGTAGGCACACTGCAATTCCTGCAGGATCAGACTTCCGGAATGGAAGTAATTCTGGTCGGTGACCAAACCATATTAAAGGAAGAACTAGGTGGTTCTATCCCTAAAGGTATCAGGATCCACCATACAACCCAAGTGGTGACCATGCATGAACGAGGCTCTAAAGCCATAAAGACCAAACCAGATTCATCGATCGTGCAGGGTATAAACCTGGTCAAGGATGGTCTTGCGGATGCCTTCGTCAGTGCCGGTCACACGGGCGCGATCATTGCTACATCATTATTGTCTTTGGGGTGCATTGAAGGGTTAAAACGCCCAGCCCTGGCAGCCTATATTCCTACGGCAACCGGCGGGAAAATGATATGTGATGTCGGTGCTAATCCTGATGCACGACCGGAGCATATGCTGCAGTTCGCGATTATGGCCGCCATTTACTTTGATCATGTGGAAGGCAAACCACATCCTAAGATTGGCCTAGTCAATATCGGTTCAGAGCCCAGCAAGGGTAGCGATCTTTATCAGGAAACACATAAATTGGTCAAGAAGGAACTGCCCAATGACTTTATTGGCAATGTGGAAGGAAGACACTTGTTGGATTCGCCGGCCGACATCCTCATCTGCGATGGATTTGTTGGTAACACCATACTGAAATTTGCTGAGAGTTGGGTAAACCTTTTTATTAGACAGCTCAATAAACAGATTATGGGCAAACGGTCATACCAAATGGTGGCACGCATGCTACAGCCTGTTTTTACCAACCTGAAAAAGCTTTACGACTATGAAGAATTTGGTGGCGTTCCCTTGCTGGGAGTGAATGGGGTCGTTATTGTCTCCCACGGAAATTCTTCTCCAAAAGCAGTGAAAAATTCACTTCTGGCAGCCAAAAAATGTATCACCGAAAATCTGTTGGGCGATATCCAGCATAGCATTATTGAACATATGGTAGTAGTCAATTGAGAGCTGCAATTACAGCAACCAGCCGTTATCTGCCAGATCATATCATGACGAATTTTGAGCTGGAAAAGATGGTGAGTACCTCCGATGAATGGATCAGAACGAGAACAGGTATCAGCGAACGCCGCATAGTTCACAAAGGACAAACCACTGCGGATATGAGTACGAATATTGCCAAAGAATTATTGCAGCGCTCCAACACCGACCCGGAAGAAGTGGAAGTAATCATTATTGCTACGGTGACGCCGGATATGGCCACACCGGCGACAGCTTCACTTGTCCAGGATAGAATTGGCGCGATAAAAGCATGGGGCTTTGACCTTTCTGGCGCCTGTACTGGATTTATTTATGCCCTCGATACAGCAACCAGACTGATTGAATCGGGAAAATATAAAAAGGTCATGGTTATTGGTGTGGATACCATGAGTTCTGTACTCGATTATTCGGATCGCAATACCTGTGTTCTATTTGGGGATGGGGGCGGCGGTGTGATGCTTGAGCGAGCAGCCGATGAGGAACATGGTGTGTTAGATTCCATTTTGCGTACCGATGGATCTGGTGGTGATTATCTCAAAATACCTGGCGGAGGCAGCCTTCACCCTGCTTCCCATGATACGGTAGATAAAAAATTACACTATATCACTCAGGACGGTCGCGTGGTATTTAAGTTTGCAGTAAAAGGTATGGCCGATGTCAGTGCGCAAATTCTTGAACAAAATGGCATAGCAAGTAGTTCTGTAGATCTATATATCCCTCATCAGGCCAACAAGCGTATCATTGATGGTGCGGCCGAGCGATGTGGATTTAATGAGAATCAAGTGTTTATAAACATTGATCGCTATGGTAACACAACAGCCGGGACTATTCCTATCTGTATAGATGAAGCGGTTGAATTTGGACGTTTACAGGATGGAAATCTACTGCTTTTAGCTGCGTTCGGCGCCGGTTTTACCTGGGGCAGTATGCTTATACGCTGGGGCAAATAAAAATGGCCACAGCGTTTGTTTGTCCTGGCCAAGGATCTCAAAAAGTATCCATGGGTCATGATCTCTTTACGAGCAGCGAAGTTGGCAAAAAATATTTCGACCTGGCCAATGAGATCATGGAAATTGATATCCAGAATATAATTTTTAATGGCCCTGAAGAAAAATTAAAAGAAACCCAATATACCCAGCCAGCGATTTATATTGTCAGCGTTATTTTAGGATATATTTTATTGGAAAAGGGAATGCAACCTGATATGGTTGCGGGTCATAGTCTGGGTGAATATTCAGCCTGTACAATTGCTGGATCACTTGCTTTTAAAACAGGATTATCATTGGTGAAATTACGGGCAGAAAGTATGCAAGATGCCGGGATCACCAATCCCGGGACCATGGCTGCGATTATTGGCATGACCGATGAAGATGTCATATCCATGTGCAATACCATATCCAGTGATGAATCTGTAGTTGTTGCCGCAAATTTTAATTGTCCTGGTCAAGTAGTTATATCCGGAGACATTAATGCAGTACATGAGGCCATGGGAAAAGCCCATGATCTGGGGGCTAGAATGGCCAAAGAACTGAATGTTAGCGGAGCGTTCCATTCCCCACTGATGGATCCGGCCAAGAAACGGTTGTCTGCTGCATTGGATACTATTGAAATTAATACTGCTACCATGCCTGTTTATGCTAATGTCACCGCCCAACCAACGACTGAAGCTGATGAATTACGGTCGAATTTGAAAAACCAGCTCGATTGTCCGGTAAAATGGCATGAGACAATTGATAATATGAAAACTGCTGGCGCTACAGAAATGATGGAAGTTGGCCCCGGTCGCGTACTGCAGGGTTTGACCCGCAGAATTGATAAAAAATTAATTTCGAAAGGTGTGGAAACCTTGGAACAAATCGAAGGAATTGCCCATGTTTGATTTATCTGGAAAAGTTGCCTTAGTAACCGGCGCATCCCGTGGTATCGGCTGTGGTATTGCCAAAACACTGGCTGAAAATGGTGCTCATGTTGTATGTGTCAGTCGCAAAGTAAGTGATGTTCAGTCTGTTGCTGATGAAATTACCGCTGCTGGCGGTGCCGCCACCGCAGTTGCCTGTGATATATCTGATTCAGATAATGTGAGTAAATTGATCAAGGAAACAGTCGCAACCCATGATCATCTTGATATACTGGTGAATAATGCTGGTGTTACCAGAGATAATTTGTTAATGCGCATGTCTGAGGATGACTGGAATACGGTTTTAAATATAAATTTGAAGGCTGCTTTTATTGCTATCAAGGCAGCAGCGCGAACGATGATGAAGCAACGCAACGGTCGAATTATTAATATTTCATCTGTAGTTGGTCTGATGGGTAATGCCGGCCAGGTCAATTATGCCGCATCCAAAGCAGGGCTTATTGGGCTAACCAAATCCACAGCCCGTGAATTGGCATCCCGCGGTATCACTGCAAACTGTATCGCTCCAGGTTATGTTGCGACAGATATGACCAAGGAACTTGGAGATGAGGTGCAACAATCATTAAATGAAAAAATACCACTTGGACGAATGGGTCAGGTAGAAGATATAGCCTATGCTGTCGCTTTTCTAGCATCAGACGAGGCAGAATATATCACAGGACAGACGCTGGCCATCGATGGTGGTATGGTTATGTAAGCTAAATCAAAGGAGGAATACCTATATGTCTACATTTGACAAAGTGAAAGACATCATATTGGACAAACTTGGTGCAGAAGAAGACAAAATAACAGAAGCTGCATCTTTTATGGATGATCTCGGAGCAGATTCTCTTGATACGGTGGAATTGATCATGGAAATGGAAGAAGAATTTGGCATAGAGATACCTGATGAAGAGGCGGAAAAACTTGCCACTGTCGGCGATGCAGTCAGTTATATTGATTCTGTTAGCTGATAAACTAGTCTATTAATATGCGGGTTGTTGTCACTGGCATGGGAGCGGTTGCTCCCAACGGTAATAGTGTCTCCGAATATTGGGATGCCTTAACTGCCGGTCAGAGCGGTATTGATCATATTACTTATTTTGATACCACCGACTTTCCTGTAAAAATTGCCGGTGAGGTGAGCAACTTCGATCCCGAGCAATATTTTGAACGAAAGGAAGTACGCAAGCTGGATCCATTCAGCGTTTATGCGCTGGTAGCCTCTAATGAGGCTATACAGATGTCTGGTTTGGATGCTGGCGGATTTGATCCACAGCGTGCTGGTGTCATGCTCGGTTGCGGCATCGGTGGAATCACGACACTATTAGCTGAACACGTTGTTCTTCAGAATCGTGGTGCCCGGCGGATAAGCCCCTTTTTTGTAACCAAACTGATTTCCAATATCGCTGGCGGACAGATTGCCATTAAATGGGATCTGCGAGGACCAAACCAAACTGTTACCTCTGCTTGTGCCTCGGCAACTGATGCAATTGGATTGGCATTACGGTTGATTCAATCAGGTTCGGCAGATATTATGGTTGCTGGTGGAACTGAAGCATCCATTTGTGACTTACCCCTGGCTGGTTTTTCAACCATAAGGGCCCTTTGTAATGCGGCGGATCCACCCCAAAGTGCCAGTCGCCCGTTTGACAAGGATCGCGGGGGGTTCGTCATGGGCGAAGGCGCGGGTATCCTTGTTTTGGAAACGGAAAAGCATGCGCAATCCCGTGGCGCAACAATAATAGGAGAACTCGCCGGTTATGGATCCACCAATGACGCATTTCATGTTACCCAGCCCGCAGAGGGCGGTGCCGGTGCTGTAAAAGCTATGCAGTTAGCCATAGAAGATGCTGGTGCAGAACCGGAAGAGGTTGATTACATTAATGCCCATGGAACATCTACACCGTATAATGACAAGAATGAAACAGCTGCAATAAAAACTGTTTTTGGGGATCATGCACGTAAGTTGAAGATTAGCTCAACTAAATCAATGACCGGGCACCTATTGGGTGCCAGCGGTGGCATTGAGGCGATCGCAGCCCTGAAAACAATCGAAAAGCAAACCATCCCCCCTACGATCAATTATACGACCCCTGATCCAGATTGTGATTTGGACTACGTCCCCAATACTGCAGAAGAAACGCAGGTAAATTCAGTCCTATCAAATACCTTTGGCTTTGGCGGCCATAATGCCGTTGTCTTCATGCGCAAGTGGCAAGATTAGCGTGGGTCTGATTACTGCTTTAAAATCTGTCTTAAAATCTACCCTAGATCCCCAACCAAAAATAACTAAGACCATTGGCTATCAGTTCAGGAAACCAGATTATCTTGAACAGGCTCTTACGCACCGCTCGGTCACGCCCGAGCCGCGCAAAAACTATGAACGTCTAGAATTCTTAGGAGATGCGGTGATTGACATAATCATCAGCCGTGAACTAATGCGCCATTATCCAGAGGGCGATGAGGGTCTGCTTACCAAAAAACGGGCGGCGCTTGTGCAGCAATCCTTTTTAGCAACCATTGGTAACATGCTCGATGTTATTGATAATTTGAACGTGGAACCAAGCGTAGATCTCACCAATGAAAAGGTGGCGTCTAAACAACAGGCCAACCTTGTGGAAGCGTTAATCGGCGCGGTCTACTTGGATGGCGGTATTAAACCAGCAAAAAAAATAATCCTGGATACCATTTGGAGACACCGCAGTGAAGCTTGGAAAACTATTAATTATAAAGGCCAGTTAATTGAATATTGTCATGCCAATGCTATTAACAATCCAAAATTTAACCTGGTTAATGTTTCCGGACCTGACCATCAGAAAATGTTTGAAGTACACGTAACCATCAATGGCCACGGATATCCAACAGGTGTGGGAACAGATAAAAAATCAGCGGAACAATCAGCTGCCCAAAAGGCTTTAGACAGCCTAATGGTTTAATTAATGCTTTAGCTCTTTGATCTGATCGCGGATCTTAGCAGCAACTTCATATTTCTCCCCTTCAACTGCTACCTGTAACCGATCTTCTAGTTCTTTTACCGATAAACTGGTGCTTGTTTCCCCGGGGATCTCATCGTCTTCGTCTTCAATTCCGGCCTCATCAAATAATTTTTCCGCGATCATAATTGGTGCCTGCATCCGTAATCCGACTGCGATTGCATCACTGGGCCTGGAATCCACCGAACGCTTACCAGTGATCTTGCCATTGATATCCAGTGTTGCATAGAACACGCCTTCTTCCAAACTTGTGATCCGTACAGCAACCAGATTCGCCTCTACTTCCTTAATCAATAGACCAATCAGGTCGTGTGTCAGCGGTCGCGGAGTATCCATTGATTCCAAGGCCAAAGCAATAGACTGCGCTTCGAAGGCCCCTACGATAACAGGCAGTTTCCTGGTTCCATTTATTTCACAAAGAATAACAGCATAACTGCGGCTTGGTGGGTGAAATGATATTTTCTGAACTTTAACCGGTATCATAGGTGAAAATAATTTAGGCTATGTACAGGCGGGTAAGCCAACCTTTTTTTCTACGAAATGGCAATTTATTTACGCGATAGTTGATCTTTTAGGTTCGAAATTTTTTCAACCGGGGATGGATCGGTATCGTGCAAATATGCGCACCACAGACTAACCCAGTCTCCATAATGAATAAGGTGTAATAATCGTTCAAAGCGACTGCCACCACCTACAGCAACTTCGTATTGGTTTTTTGTAACATTATCTAGGATCGCACCAGTAACATCCTGGCGCACAGAAACCCGTTCATGATCGCTTTTATCTTTGAGCCAGATAATGCTCAAATGATTGAACAACTCAGGATTATTATCCCAGCCAACGATCTCATTATGATTCAACTCCGGCAATTCATTATGAAAGGCCAGCATTTTCCCATTTTCACAAAACTGACCTCGCCAGCGCAGCGCAACTACAGCTGTACTCTCCGTCTCACCATATATTATAGGTATTGTACCATGAACACTTTTGGCCAATGACCAGGTTCCATTTTCATCATCAGCTTTACTGTAGTTATCCCGCAAGGATTCCAGTAGATCAGCTGTTTTTTTAAGTTTTTGCTCAATATCTGAAGCCACCAGCCCGACTCCCATCAGTAGGTACAACATCGGTACAAATGAATAGGCCAATGCGGCTCTGGGCTGCAGGCCAGTTGGTATGAGTACAGTATCACAATTATTTTTCTGCAGCACATCCAACAGGGTCCCGCCGGTGGTAATTCCACAGACCTGGCAGCCCTTTGTCAGCGCGTCCGCTAAAGCACTCAATGTTTCTTCAGTTCCGCCTGAATATGATGATGCGATCACCAGTGTACGTGCATTGGCCCAGGCTGGAACATTATAATTACGGGATACATAGATGGGTACTTTTAATTCATCGCGCAGGAGCATACGATTAACATCGCCGCCGATCGCTGAACCGCCCATGCCGGCAACGACAACATTTTCGATTTTAGTATATGTGCTGGTTAAAGATACCTGTTGGCCAATGGCCATGGCATCTCGCAGATTATCCGCAAAACTATATATGGCCTTTTTCATATCCTCGGGGTCTGTAAATGTTTTGCTCATATCAGTAGTTCCTGTTTTTGATAAAGTTTGTGAATGCTACCAACTCTTCTCGGCCTGGATCCGGTATAACAACTAGATCACTAACAGCATTATTGAAATATTCTTCCGCCATAGCTGTTGTTTCTGCATAGACACCTGAATCCTTAAAGAAAGTTCGCATTCCGGTCAGTTTTTCATCGATCGGCTGTCCCTCTGAACGCTGACAGAATTCAGACCATTGCTCTTGGGCCATTTTTCGAGCCATTAATGTTAGGGCAGTTTGCTTCTGGGCGATTACATCACTACCCAAACTCTTACCCATTTCATCGGCATCACTGAAAATCTCTAGTATATCATCCTGAATCTGAAAGCCTTTGCCAATATCATAACCAAACTTCCGTAGTTGACTGCATACCCCCTCATCCTGGTTGGCCAGTAACGCCGGTATTTCCACACATAAACTGAGCATAGCACCAGTTTTTTTCTCTGTCATATGCAGATAATCATTCAGTGTTATGGTTTGATTTTCTTCATATTCCTTATCATATGCTTGGCCAACACAGACGGCCAACGCCCCATCATTAAATACAGCACCAACACGCTGTGTGTTATTGCGCACCCTGCTAATGGCTCGGTGGGCCTCAATAAATAGTCCGTCACCAGCTAGGATAGCAGTTGCATTATCCCATTTATTTTGAACGGTTGGCTGGCCATGGCGCAACAGATCATCATCCATAATATCATCATGCACCAGGGTAAAATTGTGCAGCAGTTCCACCGCCAGGGCGGCATGGCGCAGGTCATCTTCATCCACTCCGAAGGCTTGACCCGTTAACGTTAATAAAACCGGCCGTAATCGTTTTGCGTTTCCGGCAAGTACATACCGCAGTGGGTCGTACAAATATTCTGGTTGCTGGGGAAAAGGATAATTCTTGAGTTGCCCATCCAGTCTTTTTTGCAATTCAGCAATTTTTTGCAAAAAGTCGTCAGTCACCAACCTCGATCTCCACCGAACCAATTGATTGTAGTTTGGTAAGAACCAAATCTTTGATCTCTTCCATGCGATCCTGTGAATTGGCTTCGAAGCGACACACGATTACCGGCTGAGTATTGGAAGATCGAACCAGGCCCCAACCATCCCCAAATTTGATGCGCACGCCATCTACGGTGATGCAGTCATAGTTGGCTGTAAAATATTCTGCAGCTTCTTTGGCAATACGAAATTTTTCCTCATCAGACTCACAAGCCATGCGCATTTCGGGGGTAGAATGATATACCGGCAATTCTGCTTTCAATTCGGAAAGTTTTCGGTTTCCACGTGATAAAGTCTGGACAATTCGTGCCGCCACATATATTCCATCATCATACCCAAAGTAATCATCTGCAAAAAAAATATGACCGCTCATTTCGCCGCCCAGTTTACAGCCCAACTCGTGCATCTTTTGTTTGATCAGGGAATGCCCTGTCTTCCACATCACTGGCTTTCCACCGTATTTCACAATCATATCTTCCAGGGCCTGGGAACACTTCACGTCAAAAAGAATCTCTTCGCCGTCTGCTATCAACTCGGGTAAGAATAGGGCCATTAGTTGATCGGCCCAGACCACATCACCGGTCTCATCCACCACACCGACCCGGTCCGCGTCCCCATCAAAGGCAACGCCAATATCATAATCACCGGATTGAATGGTCTGTATGAGATCAGCTAGGTTTTTTTCCACTGTTGGGTCCGGGTGATGATTAGGGAACGTACCATCCGGTTCGCAGAAAAGTTCAGTGAGTTCTATGCCCAGATCCTTGAATATTTCCGGCGCATTAAGCGACCCCGCTGCATTCCCGCAATCCATCACTACTTTCATCGGCCTGGCAATATTGATCTTTTCGATTATCATGGCTTTATAATCGGCTCGTATGTCATGCTTAATCTCACTGCCTGTACCTATCTCAAAATCATTATCTTCAATATACTTGCGCAGGGTCTGGATACTATCGCCATAAACCGCCTTGCGATCCATTGACATCTTAAAACCATTGAATTCCGGTGGATTATGACTGCCCGTTATCTGCACCGCACCACCTACCCCCAACTTGAACATACTGTAATAATTGGTTGGGGTCGGTAAAAGCCCCAGGTTGATTACATCGATTCCCGTTGATAATACACCTTCTTTGAATTGTACCATGAGATCCGGTGTGGTGAGTCGTATGTCACCGCTCAAGGCTATTTCCCTAAAACCATTTCGTTTGACAAACGTGCCAAAAGCCTGCCCCAATAAGGTCACCACATGGGGTGGAAAATCGTCTACTACCTTGCCCCGAATGTCATATTCTCGAAATATATACTTATTGACCATCGAATCCTTTATAATGACTCAAATAATTGAAAACTACTGGTGAGTTTACGGAAAACATTTGCTTGAAAAAATAAAGATGGTTTTTATTACGCAGTATTACCGTTAGTTTTTATATCATGAGGCTGGAACCAATCGATTATTTTTTCTGTTTCGGCGACTATTTTGTAGCTATATCCTTGGTCATTCTGTTTTTCAGGGCCTGGAAGAATAATATCCTGCCCAGATATTTAATCAAGGCTTTTATGATCGGCTGCTTGATTGGTTCCACCTGGGAATTCACCTTTCATTTTCTGGGTGATGAATTCGCCTATGCGGTAAAGCAATGGCCCCTGGGATTATCCGGTTGGCCTAAGAAACTAAGTCACTCTATTTGGGACGGCGGCTTATTTATGTTTGGTATTTGGTTATGTTTTAAATATCTGCCCCTACCCCTGTTTACTCGCTTTAGCTGGCGCGAACTGGGTATTATGGAAGCCTGGGGTATCTTTCAGGAACTACTGGTAGAATACTTATTCAATGGCCGGGTCTGGGTCTACAATGAACTGTCCTGGAATCCGGTCATTATTCCACCGTTACCCGGATCAGCAACAACTGTGGGCTATACGTTGATCCCCCAGGCTGTCTGGGTAGTAGCACCGGTGCTATTTTATTTGATCTTGCTGCGCTTGCCTAAAGATCAATAGGGATAATTTTCCGGAAAATAGAACAGCTTATTTCAGAAGCACCATTTTCTTAGATGGTATAAACGCATCAATGTGATATCAATCACACGTAAACAGTATACATGATTTTTGACTATATTCTGCTTCTTAAATAATTCTACTAGTTCAATTAAATGGGGTACGTATGAAAACGGGAATCGAATCATGGTATAAAACTTTTAGTAAAGTATTTACTGTCAGTATCTGTTTGATCATTTTGTCAGGCTGCAGCAGCCGACATAATAACCATATGAAAGATTATGTCTATAAAGCAGATCCTGCTTTTCGCTATGAAATTGAAGAAACATACAAGGCCGATGGCTGGACAGAATACCGGGTCAAAATGGTTTCCGGAACATGGCTTACCAAACAGGAAGTAAACCATACCGAGTGGTGGCATTGGGTTACCATAGTCGTGCCCGATGAAGTGGCGGAAACCGAAGCGCTGGTGATCATTGGTGGCGGATCAACCAGAGATAAGGAACCAGAGGCTGCAAATGAATTACTGATCCAGGCAGCGGTAGGAACCAAGTCTATTGTAGCCGAGATCAGCAACATTCCCTTCCAGCCGCTCAATTATGTTGGCGATGAAAAGGATGACCGGACCGAGGACGATATTATTGCCTATGGCTGGCGGAAATATATGGAAGGTGGCGCTAAAGATGAGGACGTTGAGTGGCTGGCGCGACTGCCCATGACCAGGGCTGTAGTCCGGGCCATGGATGTGATTCAGGAAATCGGTGCCGATATCAGTAAACCGGTTGATGGTTTTGTTGTGGCCGGTGCTTCAAAACGAGGCTGGACGACCTGGACAACAGCCGTTGTTGATGACCGGGTTATTGCTATTGTGCCTGTTGTCATCGATATGCTTAATGTGGTGCCATCTTTTAATCATCACTGGCGCTGCTATGGTGATTGGTCCCCAGCCATAAATGACTATATAAATGAGGGGATTATGCCTTGGACAGGTTCGAAAGAATATGCACGATTAATGGAACTGGTCGAACCCTATTCATTCATTGATCAGTTAACCCTACCAAAATTTCTGATAAATGCCACTGGTGATGAATTTTTTGTTACTGATTCCTGGCAATTTTACTGGGATGACCTGGTGGGTGATAAATACATCCAGTATGTACCGAATGCAAACCATGGGCTAAATGGCACCTATAACTTGGGCAGCCTGGTGGCTTTCTACAATGCGGTGATCACTGATAGTGCTATACCAAAATTTGATTGGTCTGTTAGCGCTGACAGCATTTACCTGGAAGTGTATTCAGCTGAAGATTATAAAGTCACAAAATGGGCAGCAGTGAACGAAAATGACCGGGACTTTCGTGTTCCTGTTATTGGCAAGGTTTGGGAAGCTACGGAAATCCCCCAAACATCAGATAACCGCTACGCTGTACATTTTTCGGCACCGGAAAATGGCTACAAGGCCGGGTTGCTGGAAGTTGTATTTGACTCAGGTACGGAAGTGCCTTTCACGTTCACTACTGGCACAGTTGTTACACCCGATGCATACCCATTTGGTCCGTTCACGCCTAACGAACCACAGGGAACACCGGCAAATTAATCAAAAATTTTGGTCGCCGATCCAAGGTTCGATTTTTTTTAAAGCTCACCGTCGACAAGCACAATAAATAAACAAAATTATTTGTGATTCCCCATCGTGAATTTTGACGAGTTGGATATTCTAATTAGTTCAGTGAACACTATCCACTTGAAATTTTCTCGTCGACAAATACCGTAAAATAACTTTTCTTCTTGAAGAACTATTCTTTGTAAAATATATTAATAGTTGCCAACCAAGCGATTAATCGCTTATTCACTTGCCAGCCGTAGTTTTTTAAAAATTGTAACCACCACATACCAATTAAGAGGACACATATGGCAGAAGCAATGGAATTTGATTTTTCGCTTCCTTCAAATAAGGGGAAGAAGTTCGATCCAGAACTTGTTGAAAAAGTTAAAAAAATCCAGCAAGAAGCTAATGGCAAAACCCAGACAGAGGACATTCCGGAAAACTACAGCATAGAAAACTATTATGCTGATGATGAACTCGGCGCTGACGTTTTAAAAAACAAGTACCTCGCACCCTGGGAAAACCATCCCTGGGAAATTTGGAAACGGCAAGCTTCCGCTCTAGCCTCTGTTGAAAATAGTAAGAAACTGCAGGAAAAATGGGCAGCTAAATTCTTTGCCGTACTGGAAGATTTCAAATTTGTACCCGGCGGAAGGATCATGCATGGCGCCGGTCGTGAAGATATTACAACCACGTTGAATAATTGCTATGTGATGGCCATAAAAGATGATGCCATCGATGAAATATACAAAACCGTAACTAGCGAAGCGTTGACCTATAAATACGGTGGCGGTTGCGGTCATGATCTTTCGGTCCTGCGACCTTCGGGCGAATCTATCAATGGTACCGGTGGTGAATCCTGCGGTCCTACTGGTTTTATGAACCTTTTTTCTGAGAATACCAATACCATCGCACAACACGGGCGGCGGGGTGCTAATATGCAGACCCTCCGTGTAGATCATCCCGACATTGAAAAATTTATTAGTATCAAGACTGGTGATATCAATATGGTCAAATATTCCAACATTTCGGTGCTCTTGACCCATGACTTTATGAAAGCAGTTGAAGATGATACGAACTTCGACCTCCACTGGAATGGTAAGACCTATAAAACTCTCCGGGCGCGTGACTTGTGGGAACAAATTATCACCAATGCTCACGCCAGCGCAGAGCCCGGTTTACTTTTCTGGGATACTATGAAGGATCACCACAACGCTGAATATTGTAGCCCCCTGGTCTCAACCAATCCCTGCGCTGAACAACCATTGCCCGATGGTGGTTGTTGTAACCTGGGTGCAGTGAACCTGGAACGATTTGTTGATGAAAGTAGCAATTTTATGATCGACGAATTCAAGGAAACAGTATCCGTCGCAACCCGCTTCCTTGATAATGTCGTAGATTATAATGTTGACCGCCACGCGCTGGAAATACAGAAAGATAATGCCATAAATGACCGCAGGATCGGACTCGGAATACTGGGTTTGGGTGATATGTTATTGAAAATGGGCATTAAATATGATAGCGAAGACGCCCTTCAGACTACTGATCAGATCATGAAAATTTTTCGTGACACAGCTTATGAGACCAGTGTCGAACTTGCTCAGGAAAAGGGGCAGTACCCGAAGTTTGACTGGCCTGGTTTTAGTAAAAGCAAATTCGTAAAAAATTTACCCAAAGCCATGCGGGATAAGATCCGCAAAGGTGGTATCCGTAATTCAACGATCACAACTGTTGCTCCTACCGGTAGCGGTGCCATTGTTGCCGGAGTTACTTCAGGCGTGGAACCCATATTCGCTACTAGTTACACGCGACGGGTGAAGAAGAATGATAGCTATGGTAAAGATTTTCGTGAATACAAGGTCTATCACCCCACAATCAAGAAACTTTTTGGTACTGATGAGCAGCTCCCGGACCACGTAGTCACGGCGCATAATATCGATCCATTCTTTCGGGTTAACATGCAGGGTGTTATTCAAAAATATATTGATAGTTCTATTTCTTCCACAGTAAACCTGGCTGAGGATATTACCGTAGAAACAGTAGCTGAAATTTACATGACTGCCTACAAATCCGGCTTAAAGGGTATTACCGTCTACAGAGAAGGATCAAGGGAAGGCATCCTAGTAACCAAGAAAGAGGAAGACGATAGTGATACTGTGACCGTCGCTAAGGCAAAAGAAGCTAACGCTTCGAAAGTAACACCCACCCCCCGGGGTCGTCCGATCATCACGAATGGTGTAACTAGGCGCATACGTACAGGGGAAGGTTCTCTATATATCACCATCAACGAAGATCAAGAAGGCTTATGTGAAGTATTCACTACCATTGGAAAGGCGGGCGGTAACGCTGCTGCACAATCAGAGGCAATAAGCCGTCTAATATCCTTAGCATTACGGTCTGGAGTTAATCCAAATTCAGTCGTACGCCAATTAAAAGGTATTTCTGGCCCTAACCCAACCTGGGAAGATGGACGTCTAATATTATCTACCCCAGATGCTATTGGAAAAGCATTGGATGATTATCTACGGGAAAGAGAACAACAACGAAGTGCTAATGGAGACCTTAAAGAAGATCAAAAACCACTGATAACCATGGCACCAGCTGCCGTGGAAGTCGAAGTAGGTGTTTGTGAAGAAGGTAGTCCTTATAACTGCAGTAATATAGTCAATGAAAATGGCTGCATGGTTTGCCGACAGTGTGGTTGGTCTAAATGCGACTAAATCATATTAAGTAATTCTGTTATAAAAAAGCCCCTTTCGAAAGGGGCTTTTTTATTAGAATAACCTTCGGTCGACTAAACTTCCATTAATTCTTTTTCTTTGTTTTCCATCATATCACTCAGCGTTTTTATATGCCCATCTGTAATATCCTGAATTTTTGTTTCAGAGCGTTTAATCTCATCTTCAGATAAATGATCATCCTTTTGTAAATCTCTGATATGGTGTATAGCATCGCGGCGTACATTTCTCACTGCGATCCTACCTTCTTCTGTTAATTGATGGACATATTTTGTTAGGTCTCTGCGCCGTTCTTCAGATAATGGTGGAATCGGAATATGTATCACCTCACCGTTATTATTCGGGGTTAACCCGAGATTGCTTTCCATGATTACTTTTTCGATATCGGGCATCACTGATTTGTCAAATGGGTGTATCGTAATCAGCCGCGGCTCAGGGACTGAAATTGTAGAAAGCTGGTTTAGTGGCGTTAAAGTATCATAATATGATATTCGAAGCGTTTCTACCAATTCAGGATTAGCTCTTCCTGTTCGAACTTTATTTATTTCCATTCTGGTATGGATGACTGCTTGATCCATACGGTGAACCGCATCGTCTATTATATCCTTGATCATGGGTTTAGTCCCCCACTAAAGTTCCAATCGGTTCACCGAGAATTAACTTTTTCAGATCCCCGTTGCGATTGATATTAAATACTTTGATTGGCAATGAATTCTCCTTGCACAGTGATATAGCTGTCATGTCCATAATCCGCAGTTCTTTCTGTATTGCCTCTTTGTACGAAACCCGATCATATTTGATCGCATCAGAATGTACTACTGGGTCTTTATCATATACACCATCAACTTTTGTACCTTTGATCAATACTTCCGCACCCAATTCAGTTGCCCGCAATGCCGCAGCTGTATCAGTGGTGAAGTACGGGTTTCCCGTGCCACCAGCTACTACTACAATCCGACCCTTTTCCAAATGTCTGATAGCCCGGCGGCGAATATAGGGTTCAGCTATTTGTGCCACGGTAATTGCAGATAATGTTCGGGTTACAGTTCCTAAATTCTCTAGAGCATCCTGTACACAGATTGCATTCATAATCGTTGCCAGCATACCAAGATAATCACCCGTGACGCGCTGCATGCCCTTCGCCGCAGCTTGCATACCTCTAAATATATTCCCTGCCCCAATAACCAGGCCAATATCAATACCCAAATCGTGAATTGATTTTACTTCTACAGCCAGCTGTGTGGCTTTTGCGGGATCAATCCCAAAACCTTCTTCACCAGCCAGCACTTCTCCCGATAATTTGAGAAGAACCCGCTGGTAAGCCGTTTCAGGCATTAGGAATTATTGTTGGCCGTTATTGGACTCGCCAACTGCGTAACGGATATAACGTCCAACAGAAATATTCTCACCCAGAGTGGCAATAGATTCTGTGATAAGATCCTTTACTATTTTGTCTGGATCTTTAATGAAGGGTTGTTCAAGTAAACAAATTTCTTGGAAATATTTATCCATTTTACCGGTAACAATTTTTTCAATCATTTTATCCGGTTTTTTCGAATTTTTTGCCTGTTCAGTATAGATATCTTGCTCAGATTTTACCAATTCTTCAGGCACTTGTTCACGACTAACAGATACGGGGTTTGTTGCCGCAATTTGAATAGCCAGATTATGAACCAATTCCTTAAACCCGTCCGTTTTTGCCACAAAATCTGTCTCACAGTTCACTTCCACAAGAACGCCCAGCCTTCCACCATGGTGTATATAGGAATAAACCAACCCATCTTGCGCAGAACGTATACCTTTCTTCTCTGCCTTGGTCACACCTGCTTTCCGTAATGCTTCGACTGCCTTTACAAGATCGCCATCAGTCTCCACCAAGGCTCGCTTACAGTCCATCATTCCTGCTCCTGTTTTATCTCGTAATTCTTTTACAATCTTAGCATCAATACTCATTAATTACTCTCAGATTTGGGTTCTTCTTCTGGTTCTTTTATATCATCTTGTGGTTCATCTACCACTACTTCATCGGGTAAATCTTTATCCGCATCTTCCGAACTTTCTTCCACGGCAATTTCTTCTTCTAAACTTTCACTTTCGTCCCCAATTTCTTGCACCGCTGCAGTATCATCCACCGCCTCTACTTCCTTATCTACAGCGTCAACCTTTACTGCTGTTTCGATCACTATTTCACCTTTTCCACTATCCTCTGTTTTATCAACTTCCTTCACTTGTGCCGATAGGATAGTATCGGTCAAAGCTGAAATGATCAATTGAATTGTACGAATAGAATCATCGTTAGCCGGTATCGCATGGCTCACAACTGTAGGGTCAGTATTGGTATCAACAATGGCAATAACTGGTATTTCCAATCTCAAAGCCTCTTGTACTGCGGTTGATTCAAAATTGGCGTCTACAATAATTACTACATTAGGGACACGACGCATGTCCTTGATTCCTCGATGCTGATCAGCAAGCTTGACTCGTTCGCGATTGAGTTTTTGAATCTCTTTTTTTGTTAAATTTTCATAAATGGTTGAGCCTTCTTTTTCAAGTAATTGTAAACGTTTAATACTTTTCTTGATCGTTGAAAAATTGGTCAGTGTTCCACCCAACCACCGTTCAACGACATAGAACATTCCACAGCGGTCCGCTTCCTGTTGTACGATATCTTTGGCTTGTTTCTTGGTGCCGACAAAGAGTACTTCACCATTTTTCTTTACAATGCCGCTTAAAAATTCCTGTGCTTTCTTTAATCTGGCGAGTGTTTCTTCCAAATTGATAATATGAACCCCATTTTTCTCCATCAGTATAAACGGTTCATAAGAAGGATGCCATTTTCTGGTTACATGCCCAAAATGGGCACCAGTACTAAGTAAATTTTCGAAATTAACTTCAGACATAAAATGTTAACGTTTGGAAAACTGGAATCGTTTACGCGCACCTGGCTGACCATATTTTTTTCTTTCCACTCTGCGTGCGTCTCTTTTTAAATAACCCGCTGCCTTCAGCACCGGCCGGTAATCTGCGTTATCCTGTAATAATGCTCTGGCTATACCTAAACGGATAGCTCCTGCCTGGCCAGTAAGGCCCCCGCCTTTTACGTTTACATTAAAATCATATGCGTCAACTTTTTCAATTGCGTCCAAAGGTTCTAAAACAACCTTAGCTAAAGATTCACGGCATAGGTATTCCCTGAAATCCCGACCATTAATTTTGATCTTCCCTTTCCCAGAAGAAAGGTAGACTCTAGCAACTGCTGCTTTTCGCCGACCAGTACCGTTTTCTGTGGTTATTGGCATTAATTATTTATCCAGTACCGTAGGATTCTGTGCCGCATGAGGGTGATCTGAGCCAGCATATATGCGCAGATGGGTCATCATTTTGCGTCCCAATCTGTTTTTCGGCAGCATGCCTTTTATTGCCGATTCCAGAATTCGTTCCGGATGAGTACGACGCACTTCTTCTACATCCACAAAAGAAGTTGCTCCGGGGTATCCTGAATGACTGAAATAGGTTTTATTTTTCTCTTTTGATCCGGTGAGTTTGATCTTTTCTGCATTGATTATAACAACACAGTCACCCATATCCATATGCGGCGTGTAAGTTGGCTTGTGCTTGCCTTTAAGAAGTTGGGCAATTTTGGTTGCAAATCTTCCCAAAATTTTTCCTTCCGCATCGGCAAGAATCCAATTTTTCTCTATTTCTGACTGTTTTATCGAAAATGTTTTCATCATTTTTCACTTCGAATAAAGCCGCTGAAAATAGCCTTATACCTTTACGTTTGTCAATAATTAATAACCCCGTAATACTTAGGGGGTTTTTGGGTTAATTAAGGTCAGCTATGGTCCCCTTACTAATCGTATAGCGAACCTTTCCTTTTAGCTTTTCCCCAATAAAGGGTGTGTTACGGGATTTGGAATAGATATTTTGTTCTTTGTATATCCATTCTTGAGCAGGATCGAGAATCGTCAGTTCAGCAGCACAGCCTATTTTAAATAGATCCTCTTCAAAGCCCATGACGCGCCTCGGGTTTACAGTTAATAATTTCAATAATTCTTTCAGCGGCATGTCCAAAACTTTATTCACAGCACCAAAACAGCTTTCTAAACCGATCATACCAAACGGTGCTGATTCAAAAGTAGCTTCTTTTTCATCTATTGTGTGGGGTGCATGATCTGTGGCAATACAATCGAAAGTGCCATCCTTTACCGCTTTGATTAATTCCTTACGATCATCCTCAGTGCGAATCGGTGGTGCAACTTTAAAGTTTGTATTGTATTCTAAAAGTGCTTGATCATTAAAGAATAAATGGTGCGGTGTCACTTCTGCTGTAATATTTGGATTTAATTTTTTCATTCTGCGGATGTTCGCAGCTCCACCGGCAGAAGATACATGGGGTACATGAAGTTTTGCCTGAATCATGTTCGCCAATTCAAGATCCCGTTGAATCATTATTGCCTCTGCCAGGGACGGATTGCCGGCTAAACCGAGGCGTGTGGAAATCTCTCCTTCATGCATTAGACCATTATTGCGTAAACATTCATCTTCCGCATGATTAATAACCGGTTTATCAAACATAGAAGTGTATTCCAAAGCCAACCGCATAACCTGGGCATCAGATATAGGCAAACCATCGTCACTTAAGGCGACAGCCCCCTCGGAAATGATTCCTTGAACCTCAGTTAATTCTTGACCTTTTTGTCCTTTTGTTACCGCTCCAATGGGGTGAATATGCACTGGACATTCTTCTGCCTTTTCAACAATAAAACGTATTGATTCAGGTGTATCTAAAGGAGGTGACGTATTGGGCATTACACACACACGCGTAAAACCACCTGCTAATGCTGCTCGAGAACCAGTTTGCAATGTTTCCTTGTCTTCACGTCCCGGTTCACGGAAGTGGACATGTACATCACAAAATCCATGGGTGATTACAAGGCCGGAACAATCGATCTTGGTCTCACCTTTCGCACCACCAGTAGAACCAACCGATTTAATTTTATTTCGCTCAATTACAACATTACCCTTCTTAGACCTTCCAGATAACGGATCCAGAATTGTACCCCCTTGCAGCACAAGTTTCTTTGGTAGTTTTTTCAAATTCATTTATTACTCAATTATTTTCTGGTTTTCCGCCTAGCAACAAATATAAAATGGCCATACGGGACGCAACTCCATTGAGAACCTGATCCAGAATTATTGCTTCTTTACCATCTGCAACAGAACTATCGATTTCAATACCGCGATTCATTGGACCAGGATGCATGATCACGATCTCTTTTTTATGTTTTTTCAAGCGTTCTGAAGTAATACCAAATAGGTTACGGTATTCACGCACTGAAGGAAATAACCCGCGATCCATACGTTCCAGTTGGATCCGCAACACATTAATGGCATCAGCCCAGTCTAAAACTTCATCAAGATCATGGGTTACTCGAACACCGAGGCTGTCGATGTGGGGTGGAATTAAAGTAGTTGGCCCACAAAGTATAACCTCTGCACCTAACTTTTTCAATCCATAGATATTGCTCCGCGCCACTCGACTGTACATTATATCTCCGATAATTCCGATCCTTAGACCTTTCACTTTCCCAAAACGTTCCTGAAGACTGGTCATATCCAAAATAGCTTGTGTAGGATGTTCATGGGTACCATCTCCAGCATTAATTACCACCGCATCGACATATTTTGTCAAATGTAATGAAGCACCGGGATCTGGGTGGCGCATAACGACAGCATCAATTTTCATCGCCTCGATATTTTGAACCGTATCTTTGAAACTTTCACCCTTTTTCAAACTGCTCGAGGATGCCGAGAAATTCACTGTATCAGCGCTAAGGCGTTTTTGAGCCAATTCAAAACTGATTCGTGTGCGTGTGGAATTCTCAAAAAATAGATTTACAATCGTTTTCCCTTGCAGGGATGGCACTTTCTTGATCGGTCGATCAAGTACCTCTCGAAAGCTGAAAGCTGTATCAATAATACTAACTATATCTTCAGCTGGGTAATGTTCAAGTCCTAGAAGGTGTTTTTCCTGCATTGTTTATTTCGCCTGATCGTATTTCAAGAGCAGCACGGCATCTTTATTATCCACTTCTTTTAATCGAACAGCTACATGTTCGCCCTCATGGGTAGGAATATTCTTTCCAACAAAATCTGCTCTAATAGGCATTTCCCTGTGTCCTCTATCCACCAATACAGCCAACTGAATGGCCTTTGGTCGTCCGAATGCATTTAATGCATCTATAGCTGCTCGGATTGTCCTGCCGGTAAAAAGAACGTCATCTACCAAAACAACAATTTTATCATCTATGGTAAAGGGGATATCCGTGCCCTTTACTTGAGGCACCACTAATCGATCCCGGAAGTCATCACGGTGAAAGGTAATATCCAGTGAGCCTAAGACTATCTCAGTACCAGAAAATTCGGAAATTTGGGAATGTATTCTTTTAGATAGCGGTTCACCGCGCGTTTGAATCCCGATCAGCGCCAAATTATCTGGGTTATTGTTTCGTTCCAGAATCTCATGGCTCAATCTGGCGATGGTCCTGCTTATGGCAGTTGCATCCAGTAATATGGTTTGTTTTTTTGTCATAGGTTCATCCCTGAAACCAAAAAACCCCTGGGGGGCAGCATTTCTAGCGCTTTCCAGCGCTCTGCACGACCAGAGGCCTCATTACTGCCCTTTTTGCTATCTCTGTAGCTATTTAAAGGGTCAAAAATCACGGCCATATTACACTAGGGAACAGTATCTGCCAAGCAGTTTTCCCAAGAAATTATCATTGTTTATTAAAGCCCGTGACAATGTGGTCTGCAATCTTATCCGGTGCTATTCCAATATCAATGGTAAGATCAATATTTTCTTGTCTAAACCATTGTAATTGCCGTCGGGCATATTGACAGGTTCGCAATATAATTTTTGCTTCGAGTTCTTCTTTATTCAATTTACCATCAAGAAAAGCGGCGATTTGTCGATACCCAATGGAATCCATCGGGTGCATGGCAATAGGATCATTTCCTTTACGCAGCATTTTTGTTTCTTCGATCCAACCACTATTGAGCATCTTGGCAGTTCGTTTTGCTATACGTTTATCTAATTCCTTCCTATCAATAGTAAGTAAAACCGTGAAAAGATTTAATGTCGGTGTACCAAATTTTTCCTGTCTGTTGAAATGTTCTGATGGCGGTTTGCCCGTTACTGTATAGATCTCTAACGCTCTGATCAGCCTTTTTTTATTATTTGGATGGACTTTTACTGCATACTCTGGGTCCAATTCCTGCAGTCGGTTTAGTAATCCATCCGGACCAGTTTCTTCATATTCCTGAATAAGTTTTTCTCTTACATCTAGATCGGTCTCGCTCTCAGAAAATATGCCCTTGGTGATCGCTCGATAATATAATCCTGCGCCACCACACATAATGGGTTCTTTTCCCCTTTCAGAAATATCCTTAACCAGATTTAAGACTAATTTTGCGTATTTCCCAGCTGAGATAGGTGAATCTGGGTCTTTTACGCCGATGAGATGATGCGGTGCTGCTGCCAGTTCTTCAATAGTAGGTTGTGCCGTTCCAACGGCCATACCCTTGTATATTTGCCGTGAATCAAGGCCAATGATCTCACCATTTACTTTGTTTGCCACATCAATGGCAACGGTCGTTTTTCCAATCGCTGTAGGGCCTACAATAGCCAGAACAGGTTTAGGATTGGAGCGCTTATTATCCATAGTAAAATGAAGGTCTAGGTGCGTTCAAAACGCTGATCAAGTTCTTCCAGCGATAATTGAACAATAATTGGGCGACCGTGCGGACAATAATATGGATGTTTTGTAGCAAAAAGGCGATTTACCAATACTTGCATTTCTTCTATAGTCAATGAATCTCCTGCTTTGACAGCCGCATGGCAGGCAAAAGAAGCGGCCAGATTTTCCACATATGAACTGGACTTTTCTCGATTGGCCACATAATGATCAATTATATCCCTGATCACAGAATTCTCATTACCCCAGCCCATATCCGACGGAATAGCCTCAAGCAAAATCTTGTTTTGACCATTTTCTTTCATTCGAAATCCCAATTTTTCCAGATATGGTAGGATATCCAATAGGACGGAGTATTCATCTGTAGAAAACTCCAATATTTCAGAAAATAACAGTGTCTGCGCCGATAAGGGCGTCGAATCAAACGCAAGCAGCGCATCTTCAAATAATACGCGCTCGTGCGCCACATGCTGATCAATTATCACCAGACCACTATTGATCTGACTGATGATGTATTTGTCATGTACTTGCCACATGATGCTACCTTCAATCGCAGTGGCTTCTTCTTTTTGGTCTGCCAGGTTGCTGACATATTCTTTCGCACGTTGCAGATCAGCACCACTTTCCGATTGCTTGGCAGGCGTGAACCATAGTGGTTCCTGGCGTTGATTTGGATCAATTTCTTTTCCAAATGTTACCATTTGTCCAACATGCTGTTCAAATGATGGAATTGTTGCCAAAATACTAGCCAGCGCTTCTCTTACCGCTGATTTTACCACATGATAAATGCGCCATTCATCGGTAAAGCGTACTTCGATCTTTCTCGGATGTACATTTACATCCAATTGGTCAGGTGGCAACACTAGATTCAACAATGAAAAAGGGTATTCACCTCTTTTTACTAGGGATTCATAGGCTGCATAAACCGCCGAATTCAGAAGCCGATTTTGAATAAATCTGCGGTTAACAAAAAGATACTGCTCTCCTGGCCGTCCCCGTACGAGATTCAGTGTGCCGACAAATCCGGATATATTGTAATCACCTTTTATCATATTTACTGGCAGTAATTGATCCCGATAAGAAGGGTCTGTTAACGCTATAATTCTTTCTTCAAGACTTTCTGGCGTTAGATTCAATATAGTTTTATCATTATGCATTAGTTGGAAAGAAACTTCAGGAAATTCCAGTCCAAAACGACGCAGCATTTTCACAATTTGCCGGAATTCAGTCGTAGCTGATTTCAGGAATTTTTTCCGTGCTGGCGTATTATAAAATAGATTCCGTACAGTAATCTCTGTCCCACCTATTGGCGGGGCCGCTTTAATAGCATCGGTAACACCATTGACTAAATCCATTTGATACCCTGCGGATTCATCTACTGATGAAGACACATTTATTTCCGATACTGACGCAATACTGGCCAGTGCCTCCCCCCGAAACCCAAGTGTTCGTATCTTAAACAGATCATCAACTTTGGATATTTTACTCGTAGTATATCGTAGAAAGGCTTGCGCCAGTCCATCTGCTGTAATCCCGTGCCCATTATCTCGAACTTGAATCAGCTGGTGGCCACCTTTCTCTACGACAACAGTTATCTCCGTCGCACCCGCATCTATACTGTTTTCAAGGAGCTCTTTTACAACAGACGCTGGGCGTTCTATTACCTCACCAGCAGAAATTTTATTGCGCAGGTCCTCAGGTAGAGAAAGTATTGGTTTCATTACCTGTTAATGATATTAAGAGAATCGGTATATATCTTATCTCGCAGAGAAGTTGCCTGCTGAAGAAGTAGTTCTACCTCTTTTTTTACCTCTACAATAAATTTTTGGTCTGAGTCAACTGCTGGCAGGTTTATATAAATATTGAGTGAACCACCGCGAACGCCCGCATAAGCGACTTCACCAGCAACACCCACATCACTAACAGAATTAGGATTACCTCTATTAACTAAATCCACTGCTAATTCTAACACCTGGTGCGATAGCCTAGCTACTTCCAAGGGTACAGTAATAGCCCGTTTATTTGCCGCCAATAGTGCTGATTCTTTGGCGGTCATTTCTTCCTTGGTGGAATCCGGTAACCGATTTGCCTCTATTACTGCATTAAATGCATCCGTATCCTCATCAACAAGAGCAGTAAGCTGTTGTTTTATCGTCTGTGCTTTTATACCCATAGCTTCCATTTCATCGCGATAATCTTCGAAGCCTTTTTTTTCATGGGTTAATGCCGCTACCATGGATACGAGTCCTGAACCAAGTCCGCCAACAAGTGCTGCGACACTACCACCTCCCGGTGCAACTGAATTTGTAGATAATTCATCGGCAAAGTCTTGCACAGACATACCAGCTAGTTTGTTACTCGAATCACTCACGGCATAATCAATTATTTTTTCTTTTGGAACAAAAGAAGATACATTATTCAGTCCCAAAGATTGAACTGCTACTTCAACAAGCCGTGCTTCCGGTACACCCGGTGTACAACGCTGTTTTTTTAAATAATGGTCACCGGCCATCAGCAATGCATTAAGTGGAATTAAGCCAACTAATTCGCTACCGGTAACACGCAAACCACGTTCCTCTGCTAGCTTACAGGCCATGTCAAACACATCGTGTATAGTTGATTTATGGTAATTTGTAAAATTAATGGAAATCTGGGCGCATCCATATTCATCAATGATCCAGCCAACGGCCTTTACATCCTTAAACAAACCTGGCTTTAATACAGGTCTGCCGACTAAATCATTGCTGTTGTAACCACGATCTCTATGTACAGCTTCTAAATCATATCCATGTTCACTATTGTTGTGATCCACAATTTCTGCTGGACCATCGCCAACATAATCACACAAGCTACAAGGATAGTCACCATCCTCATACCGTATGATATCTCCATCAAGCAGATTGGGTGAATCTGGGTTCTGGCGTCTGTGGGCTCGTCCTTTCTCCCGTAACTCGAACGCAATATCAGTGGCCAGACGCTTATCCAATGTATTGAGATTGATATTATAAGCAATCAGGAATTCTCTAGCACCGACAACAGTGGCACCGGCCTGTTCATGAAACTCAGTTGGTCCGAAATCTGGACCCCACGCAGGATCAGCCAGTTTATCTTTTAATCCTTCATATTCGCCTGACCGTATAGTCGCCAGGTTTTTACGTTTGGGTGTCTGGGCAGAATTTTCATACAAATAAACTGGAATCGATAGATCTTCGCCAACACGTTTACCAACTCGCTTCGAAAGGGATATACAATCATCCATAGAAACACCGCTAACAGGTATAAATGGACATACATCCGTAGCGCCCATTCGTGCATGAGCACCTTTATGACTACGCATATCCAAAACTTCTCCCGCTGATTTTATCGCTTGAAAAGCTGCATCTTCAACTGCTTCAATAGGGCCCACAAATGTCACCACTGTTCGATTGGTATCAGCACCTGGATCAACATCCAACAATGTAATCCCAGGAATTGCTTCAATGTGGGCCGTAATAGTACTTATCTTCGCAAGATCACGGCCTTCACTAAAATTAGGGACACATTCAACTAGCTGCTGCATATTACCCTGTGTCGCGCGCCAACTGATTTAAATAATACATTAGCCAAACCACGATAAAAAAAAGAAAACCTGTCCAGATAAGGGATCGGCCCTGTTTAAGACGATGGATATTTTTTTTAAACATTAATTTTAACTTTGCCTTACAGTCCAGCGAAAAGAAATAGAAAAAATTTTACAAACGGACCCATAAACCACCAGATTGGGGAAATTGGTGTAAAATAACCAATAAGGATGGCGCCCATCAGTATCTGAGGACCATATATTTGCAAATTTCTAACAAGTTCTGGATTTGTCCGAATCAACAATCCCGAAAAGATCTGTGAACCATCTAATGGCGCAATTGGAATCATATTAAATACGGCCAACATAATGTTGATTTGGGTAAAGAACATGATCATCATGGCCATAGTTCCATGTACAAAACCTAACCGTAGAATCGTACCTCCAATAAATGCCAGGAGTAGATTGGAAGCCGGGCCGGCAAAGGCAATCTTCATCATATCTACCCGCGGGTTACTTAAATAACGAATATCTACTGGTACCGGTTTTGCCCACCCAAAACCAACAAAAAGGATCATTAGCCCACCGATCGGGTCAAGGTGCGCCATTGGGTTCAACGTTAAGCGCCCAGCATAGCGTGCAGTTGGATCTCCCAGTTTGTTCGCAACCCAGGCATGAGAGAATTCATGAAATACCAGAGCAAATAATAGTACAGGAATTAATAGAACTAGTACTTCAGGTGGTAACCGAAATAACATATATTACCATCGTGGGTGAAATTTTTGAACTTCTGATGTCAAAAATAATTTATCATGATGAGTATAGATTTGAGTAGTTGAAATATCAACATGACCTAACATTAATTGAACTTCCCGCAAATTTGCACCACCATCCAATAAATGGGTCGCAAAGGAATGACGCAATATATGTGGATAAACTCTTTTAGTAATTCCTGCAGCTTCTGTCCATTTTTTCAAGATATTATTTACAGTCATACGTGTCAATGGTTTACCATTATTACTAAGAAATAAGCATCCATCATGTTTACTTCTATCTGCTAGTTTGTGTCGAAGATATTTAAGGTAATTATCAATCACTTGGATTGCATTATTACCGATAGGAACAAATCGTTCTTTCTTTTTTTTCCCAATTACGCGAAGCATTTGTATATCCGGCAAATCTTTCTGCACTACCAGTTGACATAATTCAGACACACGTAATCCAGCAGAATATAAAACTTCCAGAACGGCCTTATCCCTGTAACCCATTGAATCCTCGATATCCACTGCATTAATAATTGCTTCAATTTCAATAACGGACAAAACCTGCGGTATTTTTTTTGGCAGTTTTGGGGGATCCAATAATTGGGTTGGATTTTTCTTTACCAACTTTTCCATTGATAAAAATTCATGGTAAGATCGTATCGATGAAAACGATCGTGTAATACTTACCGGTGCCAGATGGACATCATTCAAATAGCGGATAAAACTGCGGATATGGATCTGTCGGATATCATCGAGATCAATTAATGATTGTTCATTAGATAAAAAATCAAGATAACGTTTTAAATCACCTTTGTAGGCGGAAATAGAATTGGGTGAAAGATTTTTTTCAACACGAAGCATAGTAAGGTAATCCTTAAGATAGGTTTTCAACCTATTAATACCTCTAATTTAAAATAGCATTTTCCACCATTTCGCACATAATGTGCTCAGCCAGTAAATGGCCTTCCTGAATACGCTGGGTATCATCGCTTGGAATACGAATTACTACATCACCTTTATCACGCAATTTGCCGCCGGATTGACCGGTTAAAATGATTACAGCCATATCCATTGCCTTCGCCCTTTCAACGGCTTGCACAATATTTTCTGAGTTACCACTGGTGGAAATGGCAACAAGTACATCGCCAGCCTTTCCCAGACCATCAAGCTGCCGGGAAAATATTGTATTGAAATCTGTATCATTAGACCATGCCGTAAGAAAAGATGAATCCGTAGTTAATGCAATTGATGCGATCGCTGGACGATCATGATCTCGAAGTCCACCCATAAGTTCAGTGGCCATGTGTTGGGCATCCGCCGCACTGCCTCCGTTACCGCACCAGAGTATTTTTCCACCGTTTTTTACAGCATCAGTCAAAATATTTGCTGCAATGTCTATATCTTTAGCACAAGCATTGAGCATGGCCCGCTTAACATCTGCACTAGTGGAAATTATCTGCCTAGAATCTAGTTTAGCACTCATGTTTGGTTTACATGTATAGCTTCAGCAAATTTTTTCAACATGTCTTCATTATTATTTTCTTCAATTATAGTCCCGGTGACCACAAAACTAGCTCCAGCTTCAACTTTTTCGCGGGCAACTTCCGGCTTGCGAATTCCACCACCAACGATCAAGGGGATATCCACATGTTCAACTACTTCTTTAATCAATTCATTTGGCACTGCCTGTTTTGCGCCGCTGCCGGCTTCAAGATATATTAATTTTTTTCCTAGATATTGGGCCGCAAGTGCATGGGCTATTGAAATATCCGGTTTATCCATAGGAATAGGTGCCGTACCACTCATAAACTGTACTGCAGAGTCACTGCCCCCATCCAGCAATAAATACCCAGTTGGTATAACCTCAATACCTAGGTCTTTTACGATGGGTGCAGCAATAACCTGTTCACCGATCAAATAATGGGGATTCCTTCCCGAAATAATGGACATGAACAGAATCGCATCATAATGGCTGTTTAGTTGACTAATACCACCTGGAAAAAATATCACAGGAATTTCAGCCAGAGACCTAATTTGAGCAACCCGTTCACTGCAACGACCATCCATCATTAGACTACCACCAACGAATATTGCGTCTACACCAGAATTGTTGATCTTTTTGACCTTGTCTGCTAAACCATTTTCACTTTTTCTATCAGGGTCAATAAGTACAATATACCCGGCGCCCTTCTTTTTTCGAACGGATAATAAATGGTTATAGACTTTTGAATTCATCATAATAGTTAAATTTACGAAATTAGATCATCATATGCGGTGGCGGTTAATAGATCACTTATTTCATCTTGGTTAGCTATCTCGACCTTTACCATCCAACCATCGCCATATGGTGTATCGTTAACTGCTTCAGGATTATCATCCAGGTTTTCATTCACTGCAATTACGGTACCGGAGATGGGCATATAAAGATCAGCAACCGTTTTTACTGCTTCTATTGAACCTGCGGAATGGCCTTTTTCAACAGTTGAATTCAACTCTGGAAATTCGACAAATACAATATCTCCTAGTTCGCTTTGAGCAAAATCGGTTATACCTATGGTGGCCACATTTCCTACAACATTCACCCATTCATGATCACTGGTGTATAATAAATCAGTTGGTACATTCATTAATGTATTCCCCTAAAGTTAATCTGCGACACTGAAATGAAAATTTTCCAAATAACCCGTATCGAAATTACCACTTTTAAATTGCTCATCACGCATGATGGCCTGGTGAAATGGAATTGTTGTTTTCGGTCCTTCAATAATACATTCTTCTAATGCGCGCTCCATGCGAATGATTGCCCCTTCTCTAGAACTCGCGGAAACAATCAATTTGCCGATCATGGAATCATAATAGGTGGGAATTTGATATCCCGCGTAAGCATGACTATCAACCCGGACACCTTTTCCGCCAGGCATATGAAAACTGGTTATTTCCATTGGTGAAGGGACAAAATCATTAGCTGGGTCTTCTGCATTAATGCGGCATTCTATTGCATGGCCCCTTAAGTGAAATTTTTCAAGGAAAGATGGAAAAGATTTACCAGCATGCATTCTGAGCTGCTGTTTAATCAAGTCTACACCTGAGACCATCTCTGTAACCGGATGCTCTACTTGTATTCTCGTATTCATTTCCATGAAATAGTAATTAAGATTTTTATCAACAAGAAATTCCACGGTACCAACACCGACATACTTCACAGTCTTAGCAGCGTTAATTGCAGATGACCCAATTTTTTTTCGCAAATCACTATCGACTATCACTGATGGGCTCTCTTCAATCAATTTTTGGTGCCGTCTCTGGATAGTGCACTCTCGCTCACCCAGATGAATTGTATTGCCAGAGTTATCGGCTAATATCTGAACCTCAATATGGCGCGGATGCTCAACAAATTTTTCCAAATAGAGATCACCGTTATCAAAAGCACTTTTTGCCTCTGCCTGTGCAGCACCAAAAGCGGATTCCAACTCATCTTGCGATTTCACCAGGCGCATCCCTCTGCCACCGCCGCCCGCTGATGCTTTTATCATAACGGGATAGCCCACTTTTTCTGCAAGGTTTCTTGCTTCACCGACATCATTAAGCACATCATCACTACCTGGTATAACAGGCACGCCGCAACTCTTCATCGTTTTTTTTGCCTCTGACTTATTTCCCATTGCATTAATAATCTCTGCTGTGGGACCAATAAAAACAAAACCATTATCCTGGCAAATACGTGAAAACTCTGCATTCTCTGCTAAAAAGCCATATCCGGGATGGATCGCTTCTGCATGGGTTATTTCAGCCGCGGCCAAGATACGGGGGATGTTTAGATAACTTTCGTTACTAGGAGGTGGCCCTATACAGACAGCTTCATCAGAAAATTTAACATGGAGTGAGTATTCGTCAGCCGTGGAATAAACGGCCACAGTTTTTATGCCAAGTTCATGACAGGCCCGAATAATTCGCAGTGCAATTTCACCCCGATTAGCAATCAGGATCTTTTTATACATAATAAATTAATTAGGCTCTATAATAAACAAAGGCTGATTGAATTCCACCGCCTGTCCACTCTCAACAAGAATTTTCTGAATTACACCAATATCCTCAGCTTCAATTTCATTCATGATCTTCATGGCCTCAATGATGCAAAGTGGGTCACCTTTTTTAACAGAATCACCTTCTTTTACAAAGGGGGGATCATCAGGAGATGGTGCTCTATAAAATGTTCCTGGCATCGGTGATAATACTTCAACCCCAGGAGTTGAGTCCGGTTCTTCAGTGGCTGTTTCGCTCATTTCAGGTATATCTGATCGGTCAGTGGTTTGTTTTGGAGTTACCGTAGCTACCGGTAAGCCTTCCTCAACACCAGGTGCTTCTTTTACCACACGATACCGAATGCCGAAAAAAGTTACATCGATCTCATTAACATCGCTGTTTTCAAGAATATAAAGAATTTCTTTTAGCCTATCCTGCCACATATACTTACATAGGTTTCAAGTAAGAAAACTAACCCTAAGATCTTGCTCTTTCAATATATTCCCCGCTTCTGGTGTCAATTTTTAAGACATCACCACTATCAATAAATAAAGGAACATTTACCACATAATCAGTCTCAACTGTCGCTGGCTTAGTGGCCCCTGTTGCCGTATTTCCTCTCTCCCCTGGCTCAGTGTGTTGTACTTCAAGATTAACGTGTGCAGGCAAGCGAATATCAATAATTAAAGCACCATCAAATAATATATCCACATTCTGACCTGGTTTTAGAAAATTGATTTTATCGCCAATAATTTCCGCTAGAATATTGATTTGATCATACGTCTGGCTATCCATGAATACATAACTATCACCATCTTTATATAAGTATTGCATTGCCTTTACATCAATTCTAATTAATTCAATTTTTGCACCAGCATTAAATTTTTTTTCTACTACTTTTCCTGACTGAATATCTCGCAATTTTGTACGAACAAATGCATTGCCTTTACCAGGTTTAACATGTAGAAATTCCAATACTTTCATTCGCTTCCCGTTTTCCAACAGAACTGCACCTTTTTTTATATCACTTGTCGTGGCCATGGATAATCCCGTTTTGTAATTTGAATTTAACCTTTTCCTTCACTATCTCAAATTTTAGTTACACACCTATAATTCCATTTTACGTGTTTTGTATTTTCCAGGATGGAACAGTGTTTTTCACAAATGTTTCCCCTGCAGCCAGGTCTTCATGGCAAATCATTTTCTCCGGATCAGATTTTGCATATTTACTTAGGTCAGCCCGTTGCAAAATATCCATCCATATACTTAATTGGTCACGATCAAAAGGAATTACTGATCTGTACTGCTTTATTTCCTCAGTAGTCATTTCCAATGTCTTTATGTACACACTGTTCTCCACATATTCTCTTAAGATATATGAAAGTTGTACATAAAACTCTTTTATCTCTCCACGTTGCAGATATTTACTACCCTTTAAGTGGTTAAGTTTTTCAAGTGCCATCTCATCAGCTGGCTTGCTAGACTGTACAGTTTCTACTTCTATGTGTTCAGTCGGTATGCGTTTACCATAAATGACGTACAATCCATATAAAATCCCAGCTAGTAACAAGACTAAAATAATTGTCGTCATCGGCCATCTTCTAGAAACAGGTACTGGCCCTTTGATTGGTCTCATGGATTGTGAACCGGTTTTAGCAACCATTGATACAACATTGATTTCTAGTGAATCGGTGTTTACTACAAAATCTAAGGTACTGTCTGGTTTAAAAACATTTACCGTGATGGCTGGAATAACTACCGTACCTGTATCCCACACCGATAAGATATAATCTATTCCAGTAATTTTTCCATTTTCATTATATAGCGGTTCTAATTGTCGTACTTCTAATGGTTCACTAAACTGAGTTTGTGGTACGACCAAATAATTATCTCTAAGAAATTTTGTCTGAATCCTGAACCTAATCAAATCTCCAATCGCTGCAAATGATGTATCAGTTGATACGGATAATTGAAAGGAACCATTTAAACTCTCGTTTTTTCCACAGGTATATAAAAAAAGTATTAGGCCGATATAGAAAAGTATTTTTCTTGGGATCATGACCTGCTATACACGCTTTTCACGGCGCTTAAAATAATTCATTAGCGGTTCAACATAATCACCAGTGGTAGAAATTTGGATTAGATCAAATTTTATACGACCACATTCCTTGTTGAATTTTATCCATTTTTCTTCCTGCTCTTTCTTAAATAATAAACGTTCTTCTTTTGAACTCGTATCAATCCAGAATTGTTCATTAGTTTCCGGGTCGTGTACCTTTAACAATCCTAGGTCAGGTATATCGGATTCTGCTACATCATTCATTTGAATACCAATTAGATCATGTTTTCGGTTAGCAACCTTAAGCGATTTCCAATATCCTTCATCCATATAATCAGAGATTAGAAATACGACACTTCTGCGTTTTGCTACCTTCAGTAAGAAATCAAGTGCATTTTGAATTGCGGTTCCCCGTCCTTTCGGTTTGTGGTAAAGTAGTTCTCTAATTACGCGTAGGACATGTGACTTTCCCTTTTTTGGGACAACATATTTTTCAATTCTATCGCTAAAAAGGATTAATCCAACCTTATCATTATTCTTTATAGCCGAGAAGCCCAATACTGCAGCAATTTCTGCAGCAATTTCATTCTTAAATCTTCGCAGTGTACCAAAATTTCCTGATCTGCTCATGTCAACTATGAGATAGACAGTTAATTCCCTTTCTTCTTCAAAGATTTTAATATATGGCGCATTAGATCGCGCGGTCACATTCCAATCAATTAAACTAATATCATCACCGGGTTGGTATTTTCTTACCTCAGAAAAAGACATGCCTCTACCTTTGAAGACAGAGTGGTATTCACCGCCAAAAAGATCATTAACTAAACCACGAGTTCTGATCTCAATACGACGAACTTTTTGGATGATCTCTTTCGGGATCATATTACAATGTAATTAGGGGACTTCGATTGTTTCGAAAAGTCGTTGGATAATCTCTTCAGATGTTAATTCTTCTGCTTCTGCTTCATAAGTTAAAATGATACGATGACGAAGAACATCTGCACCTACGAAACGCACATCTTCAGGAGTGATATAGCCACGGTGTTCTATGAAAGCACGGGCCTTCGCAGCTAATACAATATTAATTGAAGCTCTAGGTGAAGCTCCGTAATCAATAAGGCCAGCCAAATCACTTAATCCAAAATCTTCAGGATTTCGTGTAGAAAATATGAGGTTCAATATATATTCTTCAACTTTTTCATCAACATAAATATCATTTATTATGTTTTGCGCTGCCAAAATCTGTTCTGGCTTTGCCACTGGGTTAATTGATTGATTAACGGATGTTTTCGCCATTTTCCTCAATATTTGTTTTTCTTCTTCCTTTGTTGGATAGTCTACTTTCAGCTTTAGCATAAATCGATCTACCTGCGCCTCTGGCAGCGGGTATGTGCCTTCTTGTTCTATTGGATTTTGCGTCGCGAGAACAAGAAATGGACTATCAAGAACAAAAGTATTTTCTCCAATGGTAACCTGTCTTTCCTGCATTGCCTCTAACAAGGCACTCTGCACTTTTGCGGGCGAACGATTGATCTCATCAGCTAGGATTATATTAGCAAAGATTGGGCCTTTTCGCGTTTCAAACCCGCCCGTTTTCTGGTTATAAATAAGTGTACCAATTAAATCTGCCGGAAGCATATCAGGCGTAAATTGAATACGCTGAAATTTGGCGTCTATAAGCTGCGCCATTGTCTTAACCAGCAAAGTTTTGGCTAAGCCTGGCACTCCTTCAACAAGTATATGCCCATTGGCCAACATGCCTATTAAAAGTCGATTAACCAGGTCAGTCTGACCTACAATCGTTGCACTAACAGCCTCTCTGAGTGTATCAACAAAGCTTGATTCGCGAGATATACGTTCATTTATTTCTGATAAACTAAACTCTGCCATAAAAAATATTGATATATATTAGGATGTAATATGCTTAAGGACATCAATCTCATTTATGTCCTTACCAAGATAATCTAGTTCAAATTGGACCGATGGTGCTAATTCGTGCTCAGGAAATCGATCGAGAAAAATCTTATAATTCAATTCTGCTTTAGGGTTATCACTTAAAATATTAGCATAAATATAACCAATCATAAATTGCGCCTGTGCCTCTTGATTTGTTCCAGAAAAATTATTAACCACATTGACATAAGCAGCAATTGCACTATCAAAATCACGCAAATCATTCATGTAAATATCACCAATTAGGTATTGCGTCTTGGCAGCCAAAACATGGTCAGGGTATTTTTTTAATAGCAAATCAAGATTAGATAATGCGCCTTTAATATCTTTTTCATTTCTAGCATTCTCCGCACCGCTAAATAATTCCTCTGCAGTCTGGTTACTACCACAACCAGAAACAAAAACCCCAATAATGGTTAGGATAAAAAGTATTTTCCTCATTCTAGATAATTACCTGTATTTAAAAACTGCGGAATTTATACGCAAGTATACCCATCAACAAGAAAGAACTACGATTATATACATAGTAAATAATTAAATGTTCCTCTTAAAATATGTATAAGAATCCAAGATTAAGTTGCCCGGATCCAGGTTTATCAAATCGGCAAGCATAATCCAGGCGTATAGGTCCCAACGGAGATGCAAGTGTAACCCCAAATCCTCTTCCCCATTGGATTGATTTCAAGGCCACATTATTTATTTTATCTGTAAGTTGCCCTCCTTCTAAAAATATTTCACCGCCCAATAACCAAACTATCGGGAATCGAATCTCCCAGTTTAACAAAAGTCGAATCAGTTCACCTCTTGGGATATCTTCATCATTATCTGTCAGAAATTTAAGTGCTTCCCAAGCCCTCAAGCTTGAACTTCCACCCAAGTAAAATTTATCATATAATAAAGTTGTTTCGTATTCATCATAGTCTTCGTCCCAATCAAAGATCATACCGTATTTTATACGGCTAGCCATAGTCCAATCCTTCCTTATTGGTAAATATCCTTGAATTCCTGTATCAATTTTCTGGTAAGTTCTATTTCCGCCAAGTAAACCACCAACACTAATGAACTCCGTAAAAAGAACATATCCTCTTGATGGATATAAAGGGTTATTAGCCTTATCCAATCTACCAATTATCCTAATAGATCGATTTTCTATATCATTTTTATCATCCCGTTTTTTATCATCAAATAATTCCCACCGTAAAATCGTTCTTAAATATGACCTATCATCTAATCGTAAAATATTGGCCAACTGAAAACCGTAACGGTATATACCTTCATTTTGCTCATAATTTCGAAATGATTGAAAAAAACCACTCAATTCAGTTGGTATGCGTAATCCGAGAATCCATTGATTTGATAAAAGCACGTCAACTGTAGCGCGGGGCCATTGCCATTCAGTTTCCAGTGGTAATGCAAGCAATGATTTTATCTCTAAATTAGCAGCGGAGTTAAAAACCCTGCGGTCTTTCCAAGCGACATCACCACCGAGTGCACTAACTGGGTCAACACCTTCATTTACTGTTACTGCTATTAAACCACCGGAAGATAATATCTCTCTTCGATTTAGTTCTCTTAATTCAATAACTAAATTAACCGTAGTATCATTGGTTATATTTTTAACAGGCATTATCGCGGCCATTGAAAAAATGCCAATCTCCATTAATTTTCTTTGGCTGGCATCTATATTACTTTTTACATATTTGTCTCCAACTTTGAAGTCTAATTCTCTAAATATCACATTAGAATCAAGATTCTCTTTCATTCCATCAACGTAAATTTTATTTATATATACATCTGGACCCTCTTGGATTTCAATATTTACAACTACTGAATCAGTCACAAGCTGAGATGTTTTTGTTTCTAGAAATAATTTACTTTTCTCATGGTAGGCTTCATTTAATTCACTCCGGTTAACCTGAATAGCAACGGGGTTATATGGCTTATTTTCTTTTAGTTTAAAAATAGATATTATTTGTTTATCTGTAAGTGTAGCGTTTCCTGATAGATTTATTGTATTAAGGAAATATTCTTTACCTTCCTGGATTCTAAAGAAAATATCTGCTTTTCCATCATTAATCGTGAATGAATCAATAACAGCCACATCCAAAAAACCTTTTGTCAGGTAATAGTTTTTAATGCTTATCGCATCGAGTTTTATAACACGCCGATCAAAAGACTGATTAGAAAAAAGTAATTTATTTTGAATATTGATAATTTGCTTAAGGTGCTTGCTTTTGATCCTTGAATTACCGATAAATTTAACATCACTGACCTGAGTGACATCTTCGGGCATAGCCCACAAGAGATTTAGACTAAGCAAGCCTGTTAAAACCAAGCAACAGTATTTCATTTTGGTATTACTATCTAGTAAGAATAACGCAGGCGGTATTTT
>CAJWGZ010000003.1 GCA_913041075.1 uncultured Fidelibacterota bacterium
TATTACAAATCTTATACTGTAAATGTCCATAAACAATAGACCTTGCCTAATGCTGGCATTGTGGATGTCAATTTCATCAGTTGGTTTATCGTTGATTTTAATTCTGGCTCACTTCTACCCCAAATCTTGATTCAAGAAAGTGGGTGGTAAAACCAGACAGCGCATCCCGTCCTGAATAAGATCCTATTTGTGCGATTTCAGAAATAGCAGCCTGAACAGTTATTGTTTCTTGGGAAAGAATGGCTAGTGCAAGTCGGTGCCAACATTCAGCAAATTCACCCTTAGATGCAGCCTTTAAAAAGGCCGCACTGAGAGATGTAGTTTTTTTACAAGCCAACCGGGCGATCTCCTCTAGTCCAGTTGTGTTTCTAGTAAGCCAGAGAGATGCCATCACTCCAAGAAGATAATCATCCCCGGATGGAGTAAGTCCAAATCCTAATCCAGCTAAATTTATAACAGCTCTTTTAATGGAATTCCCATTACTCAAAGCTTGTTGCAATTCCATTGCTCTGGCAATGAGTTTATCTTTCACAATTTTGTCAGTGGATATCTCATTCAGTGGTTCGAGCCATTGTGTATAATCATTCAACAATTCAGCGTTGGAAGTTTTCAGGTGAAATGACCGGGGAAATTGAAGCAATCTAGGCACCCAGTAATCAACACCTTCTAAGTTAATAAATAGCCTATTATCTACTGTTAAGCCATAATGGCCCGCTCGAACATCCATTTTGGGAGTGATCGCCGCAAATGGGGTTTGCACTTTAATAAGAATAGAGAAGGGGCCATTACCTATAGATGGGAGTGCTAAGGTAATCATTCGCCCATCATCACCAATTATATTGCATGAATACTTGTAAATACCGGCCACATATCCCGTAAAAGGCTTTTTCTCTAAACTTTCCAACAATGGTCTACTTATGGAATATGCGGTGAAAGGCTGAGCAACCATAAAGTATGATCCAAATATAGGTTTATTATAGTAGCAAAGATTAGTGTTAGTATGGTCTAATGTACGTGCCCATCAGGACACATGTGCTTATCTTCGCCTGAACGCTTGCGCAAGGACCTTTCAATTAAATTGGGATTTTCTCCTTTTTCCAAGCGATGGACAACCTCATTAAACTCATTACCGTAATCCTTTCCTGACTTTCGCATCGAGGAACGCATTTTCTGCGCCAATAAATGAGGGTTATTAGGTGATATTTTTTGTTCTGATGTGCTATTTTTCCCACTTGATATGCTTGAAACAGAAATCAGGCGCCTCAAGTCACTATTCTCACAGTCAGGGCAGACAGCGGTATTTCTGTTAGCTTCATCATAACTACGGAAAAACAGATTTACCCTTTTATTACAAGGATTACATATGTATTCATATATAGGCATTAAATCTTACTCATTAAATATTTTGTGATGATTTCAAATTTACATTACTACTGGTATCTTTTTCAATTATTGAATCAGTTGAGTTGTTCGAATCTGATATTACTGATGAATTGGAAAAAATACTGGGGGATCCTCCTGTATGCAGAAATATGACTGTTTTATCAGGGCCAATATGTCTTTTTTTCACCAAATCAGTTAAACCGGCCATTGCTTTCCCCGTATAAATCGGATCTAGAAAAATGCCTTCGGTTCTAGCAACAAGACGAATAGCTTCAATACCTTCAAGGGTAGGCACACTGTATCCCTCACCAATATATTCATCAAATACTAAAATATCATCGCTTGTGACTCTGGAATCTAATCCTAGAGTTTCTTCCGTTTCTTTGGCTAATTGCTTAATGTGTGCTATACATTCATCACGACTACGACTGACTGTAACGCCATACAATTGACAGTTTAATTCCATTAATTTGAACCCCACTAGCAATCCAGCTTGCGTAACACCGCATCCAGTGGCGCATAAAAGCAAGTCCGGATTAATGTTCAAATCCTGTAACTGAGAGCATATTTCCACTGCAGCCGTAACATAACCAACACACCCAAGAGATGAAACACCGCCTCGTTTAATCATATATGGCTTTTCGCCTAAGGCCCGCAAGCGTTCAACTTCATCCCCAATATAGCTATCAAGATAAATACGTTCAGGATCACCTGTAAAAACAAGTTTGGCTTGAAGCAATTTATTCAGTAGCAGATTTCCCTGTGTCTCAGAAGGTAGAGTACCGGATAATACAGCAACTCCTTTTAGACCCAAGTGTGCCGCCACAGCCATGGTTGTTCTGACATGATTAGAACCAGGGCTACCACCAGTAACTAGAATATTAGAATTTATCCTAATTGCATCGGCGGCAAGATATTCGAGGGACCGTACTTTATTTCCACCTAATCCAAATCCTGTCAAATCATCTCGTTTAAACCAAAGATCGATATCTCCCAAAGCGTGGCCTAACCGCTCAACGCGCTCCAGCGGTGTGGGTAATTTGGCCAATTCAAGCCGAGGCAGTGAAAATAGGTCTTTACTCATTTGGATAAATATCTTTCAAAATACTGCTGATCACTTTCACGCGATGTATGCGTTAATTTTATTATCTGATCTACGAACTGAGGGCAAAGTCCTAACTGTAGTTTATAATCAAACAGAGAATCAATATCATCAATTGATAGGTGTTCCATCACTTTTTTATTATCTGCTAAACAGGACTTTAATGAACGGTTCTCTTTCTGGGCAGTCATAGCAACCATATATACAAGATCATGAGCCGATTGTTTGCCTATTTTTCGTGCCAGTGCAAGCATAATCCCTTCTGAAAAAATATGTCCTTTTGCTGCTTCAAGATTGGCCATCATTTTTTCACTGTTTACTTGAAGAGTTGAACATAATATATAGCCCAAATGAAGCTGAGCACCCACCATAACACATATGGTTCCAATCAGACCCCATTCGGATTTCCAGGAACGTCCATCACGTTCATGTTCATGTACCAAGTTTTCATTTAGACAGTTTGTATTATGGCGAATTAATCGTGCCAAGGTGCCTAAATGTTCAGACAATTCAGGGTTTCGTTTGTGTGGCATTGTGATACTACCTACAGTACCTTTTAGAAATAATTCATTCACTTCACTGATTTCAGGACGCTGCAGTGAGTATACTTCGTGTCCAACTTTATCCAAAGTAGAAGAAATCATAGATAGTAGTTGTAAAAATTCTGCTTGATTATCACGCACTGAAATCCAGGCGATATCCGGCGTACGTAAACCCAGTTTTTCAAAAAAAATAGATTGCAGCTTTAGTCCTTTTTTTCCAAAAGCGGACAGCGAACCAACTCCGCCTGCCAATTGACCATATCCCATTCTTTTATGCGTATCTTTCATTCGTTCTAAATGACGATGAATTTCCCGAATCCATATTGAAACCTTAAACCCAAAAGTTATCGGCAAAGCTGACTGCCCGTGTGTTCGCCCAAGCATGGGTGTATCACGATGCTTTTGAGCTAAAACTAAAAGTTCATGCTCAATTTTTCGTAAATCTCGGAATACTATCTCCCAAACTTTCAAAAGCACCATCGATGTCCAAGTATCTGTTATGTCCTGCACAGTAGCTCCATAATAAATCCATTCCCCAGCAGAGTCTTCACACAGTTTCATCAATTCCTGAATAAGACCATGCATGGAATGTCCGGTCTGATCATATCTTTCCCTGAGGAAATCCATATCCAACTTATCCACATCGCAAATCCTTCTAATTTCCGCTACAGCTTCAGATGGAATAAGACCCACTTCTGCCTGTGCCTCAGCGAGAGAACTGATAATTTCTAACCAAGCCTGGGTACGGGGAATCTCATCAAACATGGCACGCATCTCATCGGTCCCCCATGCATTACCGTATATCTTAGAATCGATCATGTGCACTGGCATAACGCTGTTACCTTTTCAATCAATTTTTTTTCTGCTTCTTTAAGTCGAGATTTTTCTGTTACGAACCACTGGTTACATTCATACACTAGATCGCGAAAAGTAGTAATCATCTCTTGAACTGATTTTAAGGATGCTCCTCCTGGGCCAATTCTCGTGGCTACAATAGCTTTCGGATCCATAATCTTCTCGATAAAATCATCGGATATGTTGAGAGAACGATTTATAATATCCTTCGCGGCACTATTTATCAGGTCAGCCTCTAATCCTTTTCCCATCTGTGTTGCAGATCTCACCGCACGTCCAACAATAGAATGAGCCGTTTGCGGATCAATATCATATATAGTCATGATTTCCTCAGCGAGATCAGTAGATCCCCCTAAACTTTTCAAAGCAGCCAGGCTCATTTCATCTTTATTTACCGTTAACCCTGAAATTGTTGCTGACAATAACTTTAAAGCCTTTTTGGTTTGCATCAAGCCTTGCGGTACCATGCTGTACGTGAATATCCGATTGTCAACTTGCCCTGATGGAGTCGATTGCAAAGCGGCCGTACCAGCCAAACGGCCAATCATCTCCCTTGCCACTCCGCGTACAAATGTAAGGCTGTATGGGTTCTTCTTGTGAGGCATAATAATACTGGATCGGGAATGGCTTTCTGATAAGTCCATAAAGTTAAATTCAGACGTAGTCCAGATCTGCAGATCTTCCGTCATACGATCTACATTGCACAATATTGCAAGAGCTACAGACATCAATTCTATTGGGCCGTCAGGCTGCCACATTGCATCTCGTGTATGTAGCACCAATCCATTGAAGCCAAGCAATTTAGCTAAGCGTTCCCTATCTATTGGTAGACGTGAACCATTTGTGCTACCCGCACCTGCAGGACTTTTGTTCGTACGTTTATAAACTGATTTCAAGCGATCCAGATCACGGCTCATAGGCTGAACAAAAGTCAGCACATAATGAGCCAGTGTAGTTGGATGTGCTCTCTGTAAATAGGTATAATCCGGTAAAATAGTGGAATGATTTTCATCTGCAAAATCAAGCAATGTTCCCATAAGTTCTGAAACATTCTTCACGACTTCAAGCAATTCAGCACGCGTTACAATGAGATATGCTAAAGTGGATACTTCTCGCCGTGGTCTCCCAGCATGGAGCCAGCCTGCGGTTTCCGGAGTTCTCTGATGCAACATATGATCTCGATTGGTATAAACATCAACCAAAGCATTGTCAAAATCAATATTTTCTACGGACAGATTATGCATCTCAAGAAGAGCGTTCAGCAATTCTGCCCTTGATTCTTGCGGTACTACATCAATTTCAATAAGCATAATTGCGTGAGCAAGATCAGCAAGGCTCATCCCATGATAAAGCAATGTCCCCTCATTCACTTCCATTGTAAAAGCGGAATTTATGAGCTCCGGAGCGGGGCTTTTTGTAAAGCGACCGGCCTCCTTAAATTGATTGCCTTCTCTACTCATTTTTCACTTTATTTTCTGGCACATAGTGTGTCAAAGTTTCATAGCGTAGTCCTTGGCGAAGTGCTTCCAGACCAAGAATATCCCGGGGTAGAATATTCCCCAGATTTACATTTGATCCACAACGAATGATGAAAGAAGTTTGCTGATGTTGACGTGGTGCTTCCCATATTATATCATTTTGCCGATGGTTAACTCCCGCCAGGATAGCCTTAACTTTATCATCTATTACAATCCCATCCTTATCATAAACACCAATATTCATTCCTGATTCTCGACCCTCGATAATGACTTTATCTGCACCACTTTCCAAATCGGCATTAATATCATCGCATAGTTGTGAGATTAGTATCTCATTTCCAGGATCTTTTCTCCCTACTTCTGTAATAACTTTCAATCCAGAATCGTTTGATCTTTTAATAGTATCATCCCGCTTCTCTCGTTTCAAATTGTAGATCCCATCAGAAATTTCAATCGTGGTAAACCCGCAGTTTTTCACCCAATCTATATATTGAATGTCATTTCTTTGTTGGAAGGCAATCTCCATAAGAGTACCTCCAGGATAAATATCAATCTGATTACCTACAACTAAATCAATCTTATCTCGCAAAAAGGCTTCACTAACCAGCATAGCTGTACCAAAAGAGAGTTTGATCTGGTCCAAATATTCGCCTGCCATATGGATCAGATCTTTAGTTGCATTCAGACCTTGACAACGATCAAGCATCATTGTAATGCCATATGGACGTGGCTTTACCTTAATACGACCTGGGACTATTTCCGGCATTAAGTTGGTCATTGCATTAGCTTTCACTTTACATTATTGATTTATCAAGAGTAATTAAAGCTTCCAAAGCATGCTCAACCTGACGAAGATTTGCCCCCCAGGGGACAATTGCTCTATGCCCATCTATTTCAATATCTTTTTCCAGGAGACAGCATTTGATCACCTGAAGCGATCCATTATCACTTGTAAGACTGCGGGGACATATTTCAACACAAGCAGGTCTGTATCCATAGAAGTATTCATGGATTTGACGGCTTCGTTTACATCCTAACAAAGTCCAATTTTTCTGATCAGGATGTTCATCAAGAAAATAAGTAGGGAAATCAAAATTCAAGCCAGATGATCGGCACGGTACAAGAAATGCTTCAACGTCTTCGACTTTGCTAGCTAACTCACGAATGTCGATTTGTTGAATTTCGATTTTGATAGCCGGCAAATCCGCATAGGTTAATACATGCTGAACCATGCGTAACAACTTGGGAGGCTCGGGTGGAACAACTTCAACAACCCGTATTTGAACAGGATCGGGATGGTTTATGAAGTTGACATGATCATCCAGACCCCGTACAATGAGAGTTGATTCTTTGCCCAGGTTTAACTCTTCGGCTTTCGCAGCTAAAGCCGTGTTGTTGGCTGTATCTACTGCACGATCTTCTACTAAAACGCAAGTTGTTGAAAGAGCTACTATTGATATATCGTTGATAGTACTGAATAATGAATCATCATCTGGACGGCTAATCATAGTAATTGCACAAGATTCACTGTTTTCTAGGATGATATATTTTGTGCGCCGATACGCAGCTTTTCCAACCAGATGTTTCCTAATGGCATCTTCCGTCATATCACCATAATAAGGTTGAACACTAACCTCACGGTAAGACTCTGGTACAAAATTTTCTGACAATAGACTTGAATGCCTATTATTCATATTAAAACTCATGTTGAAACAATGGTTTTGATTTTGCTGAGAGTACATCATAATAATATTCTAGATGGGCTTTAGCGGTATTTTCCCAACTGTATAATTTGGCTGTTTTCGGCCCAGAAGAAACTAGGCGCTGTTTCAGGGGTAAATCTACCGCCAACTTCTCAATCCCAAATGCGATGGATGAATCATCTTCTGCACTGACCATAAAAGCATTTTCCTCATGCCGAAGGTATTCTTTAAAAACTGATATATCCGATGTAAGAACAGGTAAACCAGACGCCAATGCCTCCAGAACAACGAGCCCCCACCCTTCTTTCACTGAAGGGAATAATAATCCATCAGCCGCGTGATATAGTTCAGGAATTTGTTCATCTTCTACGGTATCAAGTAATAATATATCTTTACCTATTTCTAAATCTGAATCATGCAAGCATTTAAAAAATTCTTCTCTATAAGATGTATAATCAAACAGAGTCTCTCCTCCAGCAATTAGTAGAATAGAATCCAAACCTTGTTTAGATAACTGTTGTCTTGCTAAATCAAATGCCTTCATTAGACGTATACTATTTTTCCTAGGTTCAATTCCGCCGATACTTAAGAAAACGGTCCTGCCACTTACACCAAGTTTTTTCTGCGCACTCCTTCGTTGAGCATCTGTTGGTGGACGAAACTTTTTAATATTCACACCATTGTATATAATATGACTATCGACTCCGAATTCTGACATAAGTCTATCTTTCCAGTATTCACTTACAACGAGACAGTAATCTGGTTTGTAAATTGAATCTTTCTGGCATTGAATTAGACGTGGAGTTACAAAATCATCAACATGATGGATTGTTCTGATAAAGAAAGAAAATAATCCCTTTTCAGATGCCTGCCACAATGCGTTAGCAGATACGCAGTCCTGAGCATGGTAGATATCAAAAGGAGTCTGCAGATGAGTAACGAGAAATTGGAAATATGTATCAATAAAGCGCTCAATGCGATTATCTAAAGATTCATTTTTCTCACCCATTGCACAAGGGATGAAAGTATTGGGAAATGATGTAGAACGAAAAAACCCTTGTTCATCTTTACCCAGAGCAAAAATGTGAACATCATGTCCTAGGTTTTGAATATGTTCAGCTAATTCTAAGGTATGTACTACACCGCCGCGTGGCTTTGTGGAATAGGTGAATAAAGCAATCCGAAGGGACTCTTGTCTATTATTGCCATCCATAAAGAATTAGGAAGGATATTCTTTTATGTGAAGTAATAAGATAATAATTAAATGTTTTTTCACTTCTTATCTTTTCCTTTTTTAGATGACGAAGGTTCATTTGATTCATTTTTCCGTGCTTCCTTGATGACCTCTTTAAGGGTTTCGGGGCTTTTTCCTGCAGCCGCTTGTTTTGCAACCTCATTAAATCCTTTTCCTGGATCTATTCCTGCATTATCATATTGACGACTCATACTTTCAACTGTTTTACGCGGGTCAACGGCGCGAAGACCGCCTCCTTCTGTTTTGCCCTTACTTTGAATCCTACCTAGTTTAGATATAAGCCGTTTCAAAGAAGAACTACCGCAATGTTGGCATTCGGCTGATTCATTTTCAACACTTTTGAAGGATCGGAAAAAAATCGAAGAGAATTTTTTACAGTCGTTACACTTATATTCGTAGATTGGCATCTATAATTCCTTAATTCAATTCTGCACCCACAATAGCCGCTGTCACTTGAGCCGCTTGTGCATTGGTAGACATTACTAAAACTCCAGCATCTCGAAGGCATTCTTCCTGCATCCTGAGTCCTTGATGGTCTTTTTCAGAACCACAGACATGAGCCACTACAGATAAATAACGTTTGTTCGCAAATGCGTCTGCTTTTGCCTGACGAATTGTTACAGCCAAACTTTCAGCTGGATTATCATGCGCGCCATAACCAATGACAACATCAAGAAGAATAACGGCTACGCTGGGATCATTTGCTTCCTTAATTATGCGGTCCTGGCGGTATGATGGGTCTATCATGGGATGAGGTCGGGACTGCGTAAATTCTTCTTCGCCCATATCAATGCAACTGTGTTTTTTACTTATTTGACCATTTTTTAATGTCCATTTTTTTGAAGTTTGTACATTAGAATAGATGTCCTGGGAATATTTTCTTAAAACATTTATAGCCTCATCACATAAGCTTCCACCCGAAAAGAGTCCCCTTATATATTTTTGATCTTTCGCAAAACGCTCACTTTCATTATGCGCCATTTTGATTAATGTGTTTGTATTGGTTGCAAGAACTGGGCCAGGATTATTTCCGATAAGAGAAAGAACCTTTTCAGCTGTATCTTCAATTGTCTCGGTGAAAATAATACCATCATGGTCGCGGGATCCAACCTCGCCCAAAAAATTGACAACTACAGGTTTCCCGCTGGAAAGGACCTCTTTTAATATTGTTTGGGTAACAGTTATATCTGGAGGTTTTGAAATCAAAACGATTAATTCTGTTTTGGGATCTGAAGATAGGATGGATATTCCCTGTTTCATCATTATCCCACCAATGGTATCGGACAAATCACGCCCACCTACACCAATTACTTGAGAAACACCGACCCCCTTGCGATTCAGTAGAGTTGTGAGTTCTTGCAGGCCTGTTCCAGAAGCACCTACAATCCCCACAGGACCTGAATCCAAGACATTGGCAAATCCTAATGCTATTCCATTTATCACGGCAGTACCACAACCAGGCCCCATGAGCAGCAATCCTTTTTGAGCTGCCAGTTTTTTTAAATTTAACTCGTCCTCGAGTGTGACGTTATCACTGAAAAGCATAACATTCATATTCGCGTTCAAGGCTTTTGAAGCTTCAAGTGCAGCATAAGGTCCAGGCACAGAAACGAATAGCATATTTGCATCAGTAAAATCTTTATAAGCTTGTCCAAAGGTTTTAGGGATGTTCTCCATATTCCCCTTATTGCTGGTTTTCTTCCCACCTTTAGCTAGCAGGGCTTCAGCCTTAGCTAGTGTACCCTTCCCAATTGCTTTGGATTTAGCTTCAACTACAAATATCAGATCATTTGCACCGGCATCTTTTACTACATCCGTTAAAAGGCCAATTTGTTCTAAAACACGTTTGTTAGCATCTGTACCCATTGCTATAAATGTTCTTTGGACAGAATGTAAATTTGATAATTCTTTCGAAACTTGCATTAGACGGACCGAATCGTGGTAGGTTCTTGGAATAACATTACTAATCACAGATTTTCCCATTCCCTGCCCTATTTCGAATATTTTTCCCGCAAGCGAACTACTTCCGACATTAAATTTTCCTTTGTGAGGAATTCTTGACGAGGATCCGGTGAAGCGGAATCTTTTTTAATACGCCCAGTTTTCAAATCCAATACCATTGGTTCTAATGAATAGATGCGCCCTTTTTCAAAATCTAACTCACTGGCAATATGAAGACTTATCCCATCAGAAAGATGCACTTCTAAACGACGAAAGAATGTATAACCATTGTGCTCTGTTTCATGATCATAAATGACCACCCATTCTTTACCATCTTCAAGGGCCTTGTCTACCAGATCCTTTGTCTGTGACAACGCCTGGGATTCCAATATCTCCCGGGAACGTAAATAAAAAGCTACAGATAGTGTCAATTCATAATTCAACATAACTAACTGTGGTAAATCTAAACCTATAGCGATTGGCGTTACATAGCTGGCATCGATGTCCTGGAAACGTAAAACTAGTGAATCAAGATTTGTGACATCCTGCAAACTATCGATGATCCCTCGAACAAGGCGTATAGCGCCCATATACAGTTCAGCATCGTTTAAAACAGAGCGGTAGAACTTTTCCTCATCTTTCCGCCATGATTTTACCTGGGCACGAATTTGTTTTTCGTTTATGGTAATCCTACTTTCTCTTTTTCAATCTGAATGATTGATGCTGGATAAGGTAATTGCGTTTTAATGTTCCACTCCTTGGCTAGAGCTACCAATGCCTGGTCAAATAAGGTAACTGGGGCATTGGCAATACCAGTACCAATTTGGCCAACTGTGGGGCTGGTTTCATGCAATACTCCTGTTGTTATAAAAGGAACTATACGCGTTTCTACCACTCGTAAGATATCAATACCTAAAGGCGTATTTTCCATATCCATTGACGGCATTTTGAACCGATCATGCATTGCCACCGTAATAGAATTAAGTTTTTGAATTAACTCTATTTCATCGGAAAGCTTACCCCCCACAAAAGGGGCCACGGAAGGTGCACTGGCAATGGCCATGCCACCTAAGCCACATGTTTCAACAATAGCACTATCACCGATATCACCTGCAGCATCTTGTACCGTGAAGTCAGTATAATAGACCGCTTTATCCATATCCGACACTGGATCAACAATGCAGGTCTCTCCTAACCCTGCTACTCTAAGCATAAAATCTACTCCATTTCGAGACATGCCCGTAACAATAGTACTAAAAGGAATGTTATGTGCACTATCCATGGTCACTTTGACTGCACTTAAAGTAAAATTTAGAAAAAAATGACTATTCTCATTCATAAAGTGGATTATGGAGGCAACTGTATCTCCCTGAACACCTGCTTCAAGCATAGCGGGTATCAACTGTTTAATTAATAATGCAGTTGAAGCAACATGCCGAGCATGACATTCATCTCCCATTTGCAATCCTTGTTCCACAATGTCAAAAACATTTATTGGCCCGTGTTTCTTCACAGCCGCTTTCATGGCCGGACCTAGTGTGTCCCGTATCCATTTTAAACGTTCAAGGGTTTCCTTATCGCATACTCCAAACCATAATGTATTTCCGCGTCCTTCGTTGAAGGTTGAGAAACCATAATTCCCATACGGTTCATTTCTGGTAACCAATACAGGCATTGATGGTGATATTATCCCTGTCATTGGCCCTATTCCATTATACTTATGACAAGGATGAAGGATTACCTTTCCCTTTTCCACAAGCTTAATCGCTTCATTCAGATTTTTAGCCCAACCCTCAAATTGAATCGCTCCCAGCACTGCACGTTTTTGAGGACCACACATTCTATCCCAAGAGATTGGTGGACCTGAATGCAGTATTGTATGCATCGGCAGTTTCATTGCCTCTCCAGCAGGAAGTATATCAATAACTTGAGGATTCGAATTCTGGATACGCTCAATAACCATTTTGTTAGCACTATTGATCCGTTCTACTAAATCCTGGTTATAATTAATATTTTTAAGAATTTCAATAAGATTTTCCTGTCCATCAGCTGGTGGGCGCCAATCTACTTCAACTACTTTCACATCCTGCTGCTTTATATCTTGGGCAAAGCCTTCAAGGCCTATATTTATTACTTTAAGGTCATCATGAAATTTTATCACTTTATTGGTCATCAGATAATTTCTCTTATTGGCATTATTCTGACTGGAGTGTTGATTCGGTGGTAATGTTTATTGGACAACCTTCTATGATAGTATTGCTGACAAAACAGTACTTTTTTGCTTGCATCACAAGTAATTGCAGTTTCTCCGCGGGAAGATCTGCCTTTACTTGAAGATGAATCTCTTTAAATTGAAAAATTTCTGTATCCTTTTCTGCGCTAGCGCTTACTTCAATGGTGTTTAAATCAATTTTCTTTTTTTGGCCAATGTGGGATACCGCCAAGCACAAACAGGAAGCAACAGATGCCAGAAAAAATTCTGTTGGCATGGGGCCAGAATCATTGCCACCATATTCCGGTGTTTCATCGCCATCCAGATGATGTACCCCTCGTATATTAATGTCCGTACGATATTGACCCATCCATCGAACATGAACGGTCCTAAAATTGGACATAAAAATTACCTCAAGATTCTTCCCATGGTTGTTTCGGCCAATGTTGTTCAGGATGAACAAAGAAAAACCTGAGCAACTTATGCTTGATGAACCAAGGCGTTAAACGAAAGCCTGGCAGGAATAGAATCGGCAACAACTTGTAAACAAAGCCTTTTTTTGATGCTGGACTTGATCCTGTATTTGGATATTTTCGTACCATCTCACTTTGGGCAACCTGAAGCAAGTACCCTTCTGTAATAGAACGAAACTTTTGAAGCATTGTAGGATGAGCCGGTTTCCGTGTAGTGATGGGCATAAATTTATTCCTATTGTTTCAGTGTAGTAAAAAATATTATTAACATGATGAGCTTATCGCATATGCTGAATTGAAAAAACTTCCCCATATTAGATATTCGCCAAAGCGTTTTTAGCTGCCGCCGCGATAGGTTCAACAAGGGCACCTATAGGTGGAGAATATACATTTTCCATTGTTGCAAGTTCTATCAGAGTGGTTTCTTTACGAATGGCAAATGCAAGAAAATCTGCCCTTTCCTTTACGCCTTCTCCACCAGCTAACTGACCTCCAATAAGTTTCTTCGACTTCGGATCCGCTAGAAGTTTTACATGCATTGGCTCCACAGCAGGATGATACCGTGCGGCAGTTATCCCCTTTGCTTTTCCAATTATATATGGCATACCTGTAGCTTTTGCTAAAGTTTCAGAAATGAGGGCTCCGCCAACCTGAACTTTGGATCCCAGTGCCCAAGGGACATATACAGGATTATACGATTCATCTCCTCCAGCTACATTAACTCCAGCTAGGCGTCCTTGAGTGTATGCGTAGGTTCCCTGAATAAGGTTTACCGGTATGTTTAATAGTCCATGCATTGTTTCAACACAAGCACCAGCTGCATATACATCATCTATATTTGTCTTCATATGATTGTCAACAATGATTGCGCCGGTAGAGCCAGTTTTGATACCAATACTTTTCGCCAGTTTAGTTGATGGTTTCATGGGAGCTACAAGGAAAGCCATGTCAGCATCTATATCGCCATCGCTTGTTTGAACAGATGTTAGTTTTCCATCTTCGCCTGAAAAACCCCTTAAATCCGTTCCAAAATGCATCTGGACACCAAGATCATTGACCAAATGGTTCTGCAAGGGTTCCATCATGTCAGGATCAGAAAACTCGGACATAAGCCAAGAGCCTGAATCCACAAGATGTGTCTTAATATCCCGTTTAGGTAAAGCTTCGATCAACTCTACACCAAGCGGTTTGGCCTGCCAGACTACAGCCTGCTTCACATTATCTAAACGAGCATCAATCTCCATGGCCCGGCGAATGTTCTTAATGAAAATAACGCCATCCAAATCTACATTAGCAAGATTCGGGACCTCATATTCCCAACCTGTACAAAGGATTAATTTATCAAAGGGATAATCTTCTCCATCAGTAGTATATACAGCACGTTTGTCCATATCAATACCTTCTACCACCGTCTCGGTCTTGAGATTGATTCCCATTTCTTCTCGATAAAATTCCAGAGGTTGTAGAAACAGTCCATCAAACTTTTTAATATCACGCCCAAAAACATATGGGATGCCGCATGGGCTATAAGCAATATCTTCAAATTCTGTTATTAAAGTCACTTCTAATGAGCGGTCAAATTGAATCGCATTCGTAGCTGCGCCTGTTCCAGCACCGCCACCGCCTATTACCACAACCCGTTTCATCTTAAATCTCCCATATTTATATTTATTTGCTTCGGATTACACCGATATTCATTTTCATCGAATTAAATTATTTTGTAATAAAGTCACAGTCCTTGATCTGGATTACTGTGCCAACAGCTAATTAAGTTGTTCATTTCTAAACTCATGAGTTTGGATATCTGAGGATGATGAAAATCCTGTAAAAGGCTCCTTATCAAAATCCCAAAGAACGGCTTCATCATCTTCCCTTACTAATTTTACATTGTGGTCTGCACTAACTTTACCTATTGAAGAACAACTAATTCCATGTTCAGCAAATGCGAGTTGAACATTGGATAAGTGCCATGGTCGCACAGATAGTACAAAACCATAACTTGGAAAGCAAAGTAACCAGTCAATAAACCTATCGTTACTACCCGACGGCTGTGTTAGGGTATCCAAATCAATCTGGGCCCCTACTCCGGACAGTTCCAAAAGCATTATAGCGGTACCCAGCACTCCAGCCATACTAATGTCACGTGCAGCATCGCACCATCCATTTTCAGCTATTTTTGGTAATATAGATAGGTCTCGGTGTAAATCTGCATCTGATAGATGTGAAGAACAATTCCAGAATTGGAACCCTGGGTGGAATGAGCCTTTCAAATTGGTAACATGCAAAAGAATATCATCAGGCTGAGCATTAAAACTACTCAAAATATTCTTAGCTCTTCCCAAAATGCAAACAGTCACTGCTGGTTTATGTCCTGTTGCAGTTATATGCCCTCCAACAATAGGAACATCATACCTGCTACAGCCATCTTTAAACCCCCGCATTATTTCTGAGGAGATTTTAATCTCTGGAGAAATGATAGTATCAACCACGGCCAATGGTCTACCTCCCATGGCATATACATCATTGACATTGGCCAGGATAGCAGCCCGCCCGGCAAGGTAAGGATTATCTTCTATAAGAGGTGGGTGTATTGCTTCAGCCGCAAGAAGCAGGTAACCATCATTCGTTTTAATCGCTGCTGCATCATCACCCAATTGCACAGTCCGTCCATCAACAACTGGTAGATGTTGCAAGACATCATCAGAAAGAATTGCGATCTCATATTTATGCTGCCAGGCTTGCGTCGCACGGAGCTGCTGAATCAGTTTCGCTAAATCAACCTTGGACATTAGTAGTTTGTACTTTCCTTGTAGTATAATATTCAGTTTTCTTTTTCATACCAAAAAGTGAGGCTTCCATCAATTGATGGATAGATCCAAAATGCGTGACAGGTTGATCAACTTTTTGCCAATTTAAACGTTCAAAAAAACGGACATTTTTGGGCTGGATATACGCTAAAAAACGTTTAGCGCCACGATCAGCTACCGTCTTTTCAGCAATCTTACATAATTTTACACCAATAAGGCTGGGGTGGGTCCGAAATTCTTTTGCAACTGCAAGTCTAGCACCATACCAAATGCCACTCTCTTGCTCATGGCATCGCACAGTACTGACAACTTTCCCAGTATTAGTATCAATGGCAGCAATATGGATCGCATTTTTATCAAACTCATCTTGGTCTGTCTCAAAGAAGATTCTTTGCTCTTCAACAAAAACAGAATGCCGAACAGCAAAACATTGTTGAAGTTCAGCCTCTGTTTCAACAATCCTGAAAATTATCTTATTCATATTTCGTCTTGATTGGATAATTACTCAAATGCTGTTATACCTGAACAAGCACCACAGCGTGCGCAACCGGCTTTACTATTCCGGTAGGCTAGTTCATATTCACGATTATTTTTTGCTACTTGTTTGTAAATACGATCCATTAGTTTTGGCTCTGGGGGACGAACATTTTCCAGTGGTGTTCCCATTAAAGGTCGCAGCGGCACTACAAATGGATAGACTCCTAACTCAGCAATCTGCCGGCATCCTTCAACGATTGATTCTTCACTATCGCCAAACCCTACGATAATGTAAGTTGAAACTTGATTGCGCCCAAAGATACCAACGGCTTTTTTGAAGGCTTCGAAATAGCGCTCTATACTGATCGTTGCTTTGCCAGGCGTTATCCGTTCACGCGTATCTTGACTGAAACTCTCAAGGTGGATACCGACAGCTTCGACGCCCGCTTCATATAATAGTTTCATATCATCCAGGTTTTCTGGTGGTTCAAATTGAACCTGAATGCCTAAATCAGGAACTATATCCTTAATAGCCCGAGTACAATTTATCAGATATTTCACACCCATATCATGGTAATTCATTGTACCGGTAGTCATAATCATGTGCTTAACGCCATCCAGGCGTACAGCTGCCTCTGCTACTTCAGCCAGTTGCTCTGGTGTTTTCAAGCTGATAGTGGTACCGCTCTCCAAAGAATTTTCAATAGCACAAAAATGACAGCGCTCACCGTCCCGCCGCCAGCGGACGCAGCGTTGAGAGACAGTAGTTGCAAGAACATCAAGACCATGTAGAACTGCAATTTCTTTATATGAAATGCCATCTTTTGTCTTTAAACCATAGAACTTCGGCGTTGACACAAATTCGACGGGCATAACAGTTCTACCATTGCTTGTAACTGAATATTTACCATCATCGCTTCTAATAACAGCATAGGGAGATTCCTGTGCAAAGCCTCCCAGTGTTGGCACCATAGCTGGTATCCCGTCTAGTAAAAAAGCTTTATCATCTGATGGACCAGCGCCGCCACATCGTCCGCGGTCTCCTACAGGTACGTCTAAACGGGCCCCAAAACTCTGTAACTCAACCAAGGTTTTTTGCTTTTCCATGCACTGTCCTCTTTACATTATATTGATTGTTAGCATAATTAACATTACTGTCAAAACAGCCTGCGAATTCGTAAATAAATGGGGTTATCTGCACGACACCATTAGGTTAATGAAGGGGTTGTACTTTGATAAAGCATGTGGGCCATGGTAATCCCCTGGCCCACATACTTACCATATCATATTAAGCACAATCATTAATGTTATACCACACCATGGCACCACATTTATTATTATACCTGAATTCAACCTTTAATCTGAGGTTGCGATTTCAGATATTTGTCATCAATAGGCTTACCTTGATCTTAAACAGTCCAGGTTGCTATAGTGAGGGCACCATCATGCCAATGGTCGATCAAAACATCTAGAACATCGAGTGGATGAAATGGCTTTACCCCTTCCATGATATCGCTTTCGCGCATACCATAAAGTGCAACCATAGCGAATCGGCAGGCGTGAATAGTACCACCTTCTGCCATTATAGTATCTAACTGTTTATTCATTGACAGATTTCCTGGAAACCCTTCTTCTCCAACATTTGGAAATCCACGGCCAGCTGCTGCCATAAGAACGCCAGGGCCATAGAGACACAATGTAGTGGAAAATCCCTTACGGATAATACGAGTGGTAGTTAGCAAATTAACTAGACCAACAGAACCCTCAAAAGGCACCGTATGCATCATTATAAGGGCACGATCACCTTCACTTGCCTGGTGGTCCGGAAAGACTTTTTCATCCAGATTAACCAGTCTGTCTCCAGGTTTTGGACCGGTAACATTTATCATTGTCATGTTTTTTCTCCTATCATTTTATTTATGAGATAGGTATGTGGTAATTATAATATTTTATTATCAAAATAGGTTTAAACATCCCCTACCAAAATTTACTATAAAGACGTTCAGCATTATTCCAGAAAATGTCTTCTTTAAGCTGTTCAGAGATTGGTGCACCCTCAATTTTCCAATATTCAGATGCGAAATCACTCCAGGGAACATCTGAGCCAAATAGACACCTATCACCACCAATACCTCGTTCTTCAATTTCAGACAGTAACCAGTTTGAGCCAAAACCAATTGACCATGTTAAATCAGTATAGACCTGATAACCTTGTTCCACTAGATCACAAAACTGAGGAATGAACTTAATATGGCCACTGACGCCTCCTCCCATATGAACCACATGTATCTTGTTTCGTTTACCATACTTCTTAATCATTGCTAACGCATTATCAATGTCCGACCCACCGCTTGGGCTTGTATGGATATGAATAGGCATATCATTTTCTGCCGCTGCATCGAGAATCATATTCCATAGTTCCGATGACTCCTCATCCCACCCTTCGGGATTCAGCGTGCCACCAAGAAGGCATGTTGCTTTTAATGCAATTAATCCTTTCTCGCCAATGAGCTTTAGAGAATCAATTGTTTTATCTTTATCCTGGGGTAATGCAGAAACCCAGATAGCACCTAGTAGCCGATCAGATTTTTCTGCACCTTCTGCAACTAAAGGATTTAGTGTAAAAGGTTGTGAGGAATCGGGGTAGCCATAATTGGGCAATACGAGCGCACGATCAACACCGTGATCATCCATGCCACCTAAATATTCATCTATAGTATCATAGTCAGTTGTTGGTTTTACAGCTTCAGGTAAACCATAATATGCGAACCCAGGTACCGGTCCGATATGACTATGGTTGTCAAAAACTTTTTTTCGTATTTTTTGCATTATTTACCGCCCCCTCTGGCTTACCAGATAAATTATTTGGTAGATTAAATAATTACGTTTTCTAGTCTTAAAAGTATAAATAATAAAAAATTTTATTCCTATTTTTATTCCTATTATTTTTTATCAAACTTCAAATAAATTCAATACTAATAATTATAATAATAGTACTTTAAATTATAATTTATCAGTCTTAGTATTTATTTATCAGTACGGGGAGAATATAATGAACCTCAAAAAATCAATCAAAACTGGCTTTGCAATTAGAGACAAGAATCAGCAAGAGTTAGCTGAATTCATTGGTAAGAAACAGGCTACTGTTAGTTATTATGCAAGTGGTCGAGTCGATCCGCCTTTGTCAGTAGTAGTAAAAATTGCTGATTTTTTCGGTGTAAAAACATCAACCTTTATCGAGTGGGGCGAGTATGAAATCAATTAAACAAGGTAACTTGAAATACCTTAATCCATTTTTTCAGTCAGAACTGATAAGGATGTAAGATCATTATAGATAGTTGACTTACCCATAATGGGCAAGCTATCTACGCCGTAGAAAAAAGCTATTGTTTATTTTTACTAAATGTAATTAAAAAGGATCGATAGCGGGATCCATCCCGCTATCCCACACCAGTTTTTCAAATAATCCAACCTGGATGTATTTTGCAAAATAAATGGCTTTATCTTTATCGTCTACTTTAAGTACAGCATCCCCCCAAGCCATGAAAGTGGGTTTGGTAATGAATTTTCTTATATCAATTAAATACGTTATCTTATTATGGTAAGGACGCACCTGTCCTTTGAGTTTCAGCTCTTTTACGCCCAAAGCTCTGCCCCTACCTTTACCGCCGGCCCACGAAAGAAAAAATCCAATTAATTGCCAAAATCCATCCAGTCCTAAGCATCCAGGCATGACGGGATCATTCTTAAAATGGCATTTAAAAAACCAATGTTCTGGATCAATATCCATTTCTGCTTCGATAAAACCAGCATCATATTTACCGCCTGTTGTTGAGATATTCAAGATTCGATCTATCATGAGCATAGGCGGTAGAGGCAATTTGCCGTTCTTTTTCCCGAAAGCCTTTCCGGTGCCAATATCAAGTAGGTCTTGTTTTGTATAAGAAGACTTTTTATCCATGGTTTCTTCCCAATTGCCCGCGGAATTTATGCATGAATGCTGGTTTAAATATTATCTTTTTGTATTCTTAATTCGTCGATAATAATATATCATGTAATATGCATAAATTTAAAGTTTGAGTACATTACTGTACTCTCTGGCAAGTAATTTCTATTACTAGTTTACTTGCGCAGGATCCGGACGGAGCGAACTGATTTTTATTTCATTTTGAAAATAATATGTCAGTAAAAATGATGTAATGAAATAAAAAATAAGTCCATAAACATAAAAACCACTTAAACCAAACCAGCTGTAATTTTGATAATACAGTAGGCTGAATCCCAAACTCAACTTCACTGACTCCGCCATCAAAGCATAGTTGCGATGATCCAAAATAGATGTGAACGAAAATATGCTTAGAATGAGCATGGCCGCGTACACGTAACACATCGTAACATTATAGCTAGGGATAATGGTGAACATATGGAACATCAATATGTTCATTATAATAATCTGAGTCCATGAATATGTAACTAGAAGCTTTGAATTTTCAGTATGATATTTTACCCGCTTTTTAGGATTTGTAATTTCATGTAGGGGGAACTTTTCTTTTACATCTGGCGGGCGCCAGCCTGTAGGCATGAACCAGATTCGCAGCTTATCAAGAATACGTTCCGCGCGCCAAGCATCTTTGATCAGTTGCCACATAACTTTAAAGTTAATGATAACCGGATTCCAAGTCTGGACCGGCTTGAGCGTTCCATATACTGGTTTTACATCATCAAGCTCAGGCTGAAAGGATCCAAATAGCTTATCCCAAAATATTAAAATCTGGCTGTAGTTTTTATCGATATATTCTGGATTGATCGCATGGTGGACCCGGTGGTGAGACGGCGTAACTAAAATATACTCAAGGAAACCCATTTTGCCAATAAGTTGGGTGTGGTACCAAAATTGAAAAAAGAAGTGCAGGGGCCCGAGAATTGCAAATATTTTAGTAGGAACGCCAAGAAGTGCTGCGGGTACCATAAAAATCGCGGAAAAGTCTATTGTATTTGAAATAGACTGCCGCAAGGCACAGGAAAGATTGAACTCTTCGCTACTGTGATGAATAATATGCCTATTCCATAATATATTGACGCGATGTTTCAAGCGATGGATACAGTAACCGGTAAAGTCTTGGACTACGAATGCAATAATAACGGCAAGCCAAATAGGCTCAAGCTTGTAAATAGTCATATTAGTAACCAGCCATGAATAACCGATTATTGTAAAGCCAAATTTTATCCCATCACGAATTGTTTTTGTAAGCCCAGAGCTAAGACTGGCTATCATATCGGCCGCACGGTTAATTTGCAGATCTTTTCGTTTAGCGATAATCGCTTCAATAATAATTAATATGGTGAAGATAGGGATGGCAAAAAAAAGGGATTTTATATAGAAACTCATTTTCGCAGTGTATTTACCTGTATTCCAATAAATTACCAGCCGAAATAAGTTATTCCAATAAAACAATATTACAAAGTGTCAGTACCAAATGTCCATAAACAATAAACCCGTCAATAAGACGGGTTTTCATTGTAGTGGGGTTGGGATGATTCGCAGGCGTTTCATTTTTATTTGGCAACGGTTTTTATAATGAAATACCTATGGAAATTCTGTTTACAGGAGAAAAGGATCCAGCGTCATTGAAGGAATAGCTCAATTTGGTCATGAGTCCAATTAGCCGTATTGAAAATCCTACACCTAAGGATAGACCTTCTGTATCATGGTTAAATTTATACCCACCTCGTAAGAAAAATATTTTCTTGAATCCATATTCAATACCCATATTTACCCGTTCTGTATAGTCTATAGGGTGTACCGCATCCACTTCAACGAGAAGATTATGATTTTCTCCAAAACTCCCAACAAAGTCCATGACATCCAATGCAACTCCCATAGTAAAAGTGAGCGGCAAAGGGAAAGAATCATCTTCATATTTAAAATTCTTTGAAAAATTCCGTACTCCCATTCCAAAACGGAAACTTTTTATGCCAGGGTAATAAATAGTGCCAAAATCATATGCCAGTCCATCGGTTTTATTTGACTTTTCTGATCCATCAGGCATCAAAGTATTTCCAAGGCTTTGACTCACAAATTTTACTTGTCCACCAACGGAAAACCGATCAGTCAAACTTTTAGCAAAAGAAACACCCATTGCTAAAGCTTCCACTTCAATGTTGCCTGTTTCAATAAAACCAGCAGTATTATCAGCAACTCGCGTACCAATTATGCTACCATAATCAGAAGTTTGCATGCTGAATCCAATTACACCAAAATTACCCAGTTTCTTTGTAACGCCTAGTGAATAATAACCAATATCAGCAAGCCAGTTTGTTTGAGTACTGAAAAAATCAATGCTAGCGGGCTGTTCAGTCATTCCTGCCGGATTATAAAACATGGAGCTCGCACCTGTACCAACAAGAATGAATGCACCCCCCATAGCAGCCGCACGGGCGTCGGCATCAATTTTTAAAAACTGATATCCCGATTGGGCCACTTTTTTAATTTCAGCGTTCAATTTTGTCATGGTCGAACCTATTAAAAGTGCCACGAAAATAATTATTCTAATCTTCATAGTCACAAACTCACCTGTATGAAAAAGAGCAACCCTAATTTTCCTTATCTAATAATGACAAATTTAGTTACGGACATATCGCCAGTTTCATTATCAGTAATATGTGCAAGATAGATTCCACTAACAAGTAACTGACCACTATCTGATACAGTCTGCAAATCGAGGATATTCCCACCCCATACTTCATCACCAGAACCAGAGTTGTGTTCGACAGATTTCACCAGATCCCCGCTTTCGGTGTATATGTTAATTGTGCAGTAACCGGGTATATCCATAAATACGATTTTATTAGGTTCTCCAGGAAAGTTATTTGCATTCACATTTAATGGATTTGGAACAACCCGAATTGTTTCCAGGGTACCAGCAGGACGGGATCGGTATGCTGCAGCACGCGTCCGATTCAAATTCCAACCACTTTCAAGACTGCGCACCACACCATTAGGGCTGGGCGTATTTGACAAACCATCATCAAAGGCAGTCACATAATAAAAATAAGCAACGCTTCGCTGTGCAGTTGTATCATTAAAGCTGTGGGTGAGAGTAACACCAGAATTTCCACCGCATTCAAATATTCTTGTAAATGAGGAATCTGGACTCCCCGTACTCCGATAGACCCTGTAACCCGCGAAATCTGAAGCTTCTTCAGATTCATATCCCCAATTGATTTGGATGTAGTCCGGCAAACCCTGAACATCAATAGAGGGAGCTCTAGGCGGAACTGGGAGTTCATAATTGTTTTTAACCGCATATTGGGCAGCCCATGCGTTTTTAAAAAGAGAATCTTTTCCTGTTGCTACCCAACAATCTTTCGCATAGTCGTTATCATTATCGTATAAATCAGGATGATCTATAAAAGGAGGCGGTAGATTATTTTCACTGTCCCAGGTGGCTGTCCCGTTGTTCCATGCGCGTCCGATTTCCCGGCCTTTTTCCGGTGAGATAGTTCCCATTACAAAAGCATAAACAAACCGGATACTGTCTCCGAAGGCCAGATCATACGGACCTGAGGAAGTATGTGCTATTGCCCGCCAATTCCACCAGGGAAATTCTTTGGGATATTTATAACCTTGCTCATCCATCCTAAGAGAATGATATGTGTTCTCATAAGTGTTTTCGGTTTGATATTCCAGATTGAAGAGTGGACCTCCAAATCCATACTTTAGAACCTCATACAAATTTGCTAACTCACTGGGAGTGTGGCTGGATGCCTCAAATTTTAGCCAAAATATTTCAACAGTTTGAACACCTGTCATTTGGGGTTGGGTAATATCATCAGATTTATCTGATGCGGATTTATCAGCGTGCAAAAATGCTTCGCCAACATAAAATGGTCGATTAATAAAATCTTTACTTTTATCAGGATCACCAAAATCATCATAATCAGAATCTGGCCCTCGAGCTGGATAGCCATACATTATGCGCAGCGAATCTCCAATCCGTTCACCATAAGTACTGTACCAAGGTGAACCTCTACCAGGTGAATAAAAGTTATTCATGCGCATAAAATAGACATCTTCCAGATTCTGTCCTGGTAATTCTATATCCGGGTCATCATCTGTGTTGCCATTATTAATAAATGTCCAGTCATAGATAATAAAATCGTCGTAATCTGCACTACTCCAAGCAAGAACTTTTTGTTTTAATGTGACTCCCATTATTGTATTAACAGTAGATTCCATCATCAAATCGGCGGTTCCCGGAATTTTCTCTGGATTGACTTCATCTCCAGTTAAAGGAAAAGGATCATTTAATATTTCACCATTCACTGTGACAGTAGGAGGCTGATATCGCACGTACTGTTTTAAGGTGTTGCCTTCATCATCGGCAATTGGCATTGTTATATTTTCATTAGCACCAGCTGTCGCTGTACCCACAACTTTCACTGGCCAGTTTGTACCTGTTTCATCAACCCAATCTACAGTACCAAAATGCCAACCAGCGTTGTACAGATGGTAATACCTATAGTTATCATAGTAGTAATAAACTGCTCGTGAACCAGCCAATTGGTCTTGATCGGTGTTATCGACTACCTTCATTTCCACATTGCCGATCCGTACCCACTTGAAGGTACCAGCATATAGCATCTGAATACCTGTTAGAGATAAAATAATATAGACTGCAGAAGTAAGTTTTTTTGTATTATTCATTGTAAGAAATTTGGATTACTTAAAAATTGATTCTAAAACCAAGAGTTATACTTCTGGGATTCAAATATGTAAGAAAGCCTCTATTGGGCATGTTAATATGGGGTTTATCATCACTATAGACATCTCCAACCTGATCATCCCCACCGGTATAACCTGCAGCGGTATATTGTTCTTCTTCATACATGGGTAGTTGTAAAGATTCCATATAGTTTCGCCAATCGTCACCACCATCAAATCCTTGCATAGCAATATATTGCAGATCAAAAACATTATTAATATCAACAAAAACCATTAAATCAAGTTTATTAGTTGAAATATTTTTTCCCATACGCAGATCGGCAGAGTATTGACTTTTCCACTGAAGATTATCTTGTAGTTCATAGGTTTCCAACGGATCCCAGGTTATATAGTCTCCAGCTTTCCAACCAAGGAGGATATTTATTTGCCATTGGTCTAATGGATGAGTACCTAATAATTTTGGTCCCCAAGCCTTCGGTGTATGTAACACCAGATTGGCCCTTAAGAAAGGTCTTGCCAATGGTTTCTCCTGTTTCGGATTCTGGTATCCATAGCGCATTTGGTCTCGAGGATTCTCGTAGTAATGATCTCGGCCAATATATCCCCAAGTTTGTACGATGTAATTGTAGTTTATCCAACCAGTGAACCAGCGTCCATATCTCTTCTGAACTCTGATCTCTAATCCACGAATATCTTCATAATTGCTATTTTCAGTTGTGGTATAGTTTACGCTTCCGTCAATACTGGTATACCCAACATAAGCGATCTGATCAGAAACGTCTTTATAATAACCTGATGCATGCACCAGAATCATATTGTTTACATCATATTCAACACCCAATTCATAGGCTATCGTTTTAGGTATTTCTGCTGAGGGATTTCCAAGAAAATCTATGCCTTGATATGCAGTTCCATAACCTATTTGATACATGTCAATCGATGAAGGCATGGAATAAAAATGACCATAGTTGAAGTATAATTTTGCTGCATCGGTAATGGGATGAGAGACACCCAGTCTTGGACTTATTTTCAAATGCCCCTTTGCTGGTTCTTTTGGTGCTAATTGGGTAAACTCATCCTTAAAGGAGGGAGAAAAATATTTTGAGTATAGATCTACAGTATACCAATCCTGATTAGGAGAGTTATTGTCCAACCGTAATCCAAGATTAGCTATAAGACCTTTGATTTCGATTTTATCCTGAATGTAGGCCCCCATTCTAATGGGATAAGCCCGATATTGATTTACGTAGTTGTTTTTAGGAGCGTAGTCAAACTGACTCTGATAAGAGGTGTTCAAATCATCGTAGTTTAATTCAAAGCCTGTCTTTACTTGGTGTTTTTTATTGATTTGACTTGTTAAATCAAATTTCACATTCAACGTATTCACTTCGGACTCATCTCGCGTAACACCGCCTAAAGAAGCAAAAACCATCCCGTCTCCAGATGGGGTATAATTGCTAGCTACTGAGAATCCCAATGGCGCCTGATCCACAGTTACATTTCCAAAGGAACGAATCACAGTTGTGTCACGGATAAAGTCTGGGCCATAGCAGGCATTCTTCAGATTAACATTAGAAATCCGAATATTGTAGTATGTGCTGGGACTCAGGACATGATCAAAGGTAAAGCCTACCATTGAACGATAAATGTTAAAAGGGTTAAGAGCACTGGGCCAATAAAGTGCAGAACCACCACCATCTGCATATGAATCAGAAGTGGCCAGATAACTCCAAAAAATATCAGAACCGCTGTTGAGGTACCAGTTATTGCCGGAACCTTCCGGACTAGCAGAAAGGGTGTTAATCTCACCATACAGACCCTCAATTTTAACTTTTATCTTGTTTGTGGGCTGCATCGTCAACTTAAGATGTGTATTTGATTCGTGGTGAAAATCCCGGACTGCTGGTAAAGCAAACATGTCATTTTTATTATGATGCGAGATATAAAAGGTCATGTTTCCCAATGCTTTTCCAATTAAAGGAACCGGACCACCAAATCCGATATCTACATTGTAATCCGGTTTGTGACCGTATTGGCCTTCTTTTTGTCCTAATTCGCTACTGCCTTCAACACGATGGTACCACAAGAAAAGGTCGCGCGCTTGTTGTGGTGTCATATCGTTTGATGGGTCATTGTCTGATAGCAAATTAGCAGATACAGAATTCCAGCCAATGAACTCGGGGTAGCTTTCTTGCATATCAGTATTCCAACTACCTTGCTGGGTACCACTCCACATCACCCCTGGTTCCAAAAATGACCTGAGATAATAATTCATAGGATCAAAAAGTGAGTATCCATCATGTTTAAGCTGGGGAGAATCATACTGTATATCAATTGAACCACTATACTTAGATGGTGAGCCTTCTTTAGTAATAATATTGATCAGTCCGGATCGAATATTACCATATTCCGCATTGAACCCGCCCTTAATGATACTTATTTGATCAACTGAACTCAGGTTTACCATCATGACCGGCTCATTAGATCTATTATCAACAAAAGACATCCCATCGATCATCAAAGTGGTTTGATCCAAGCCACCACCACGAATGAGGTCATTTTCAATACCGGCTTCCAGGTTTATGTAATCCCGTATATCGCGAACTTTTGGAACGGTATTAATATCTTCAGAGAAAATGTGAACTTCGCTTGCAGAGCGATCCATAATGATGACTTCCCTGTCAGCAGTAACCACAATCTCGGATGCTTCAAGTACCTTTGTTGATAATTCAAAATTAAGGGTAACTGTATGATCAGAGAGGACCCTGACATCTCTGCTTATAGTAGTCTGATACCCTATCATAGAAACAGATACAGAATAGGTTCCAGGACGTAGATTTAAGATATAATATTCACCTTCCAAATCAGTTGCCGATCCTTGAGATGTGCCAACAACAACCACATTTACGCCAGGCAACGGGTCTCCATTATCCCTATCAGTAACCCTACCATATATTTTCCCGGATACTCCGGCCCAGATGAAATTTTGTAGACAAATGCCAATCAGTATGTAGCTTGTCCAAGAATTTGTAAGTGTGTTTATTTTTTTACGGCATTTTACGGTACTCACTGGCATGCCTTTTTCTTTTTTAGAGAGGATTATAAATTGGTTACTACCTTGGAAAGCGGTTAAAAAAAAACGCCCCTTAATGTATATAGGGGCGTTTTTTAATTAAAGGCTTTTACCAAGTATTTTGGGGTACAGCTCCCGTACCATATTCTTCGCCTAAGTGCAATACATATACTGAACTATCTTGATTTCCAGCAGCTATCCATAACTTATTGTTATGCCATACAGCCTTATTGGGATTTTCGGTTGGAAGTTCCCATACCTCTTCGACAGCGCCTTGAGGAGTTACTCGAACTAATGTTGAGTTTTCCCAGCCAACCATCAAATAAACATTACCCATACCATCGATAGCCAAACCTGATGGGTTATAGTCTTCGCTAGCAAGTATCTGAGTGATCGAACTAGCTGTTACAGTATCTCCCACTGCAGGAACTGGTGCTTTATAAAGACCATTACTACCAGAATCATTCTTAGTATACCAATAAAGATCGTCATTATAAAGACGGAAAGGAGATCCCCATGCTCCAGAGGATTTCAGTAATTCGACCTCATTATCAGTATTAGCTAGTCGACGGTAAATAGTTCCATCAGCTGTTCCAATGTACATATTCCCATCACTATCCCAATCGAAATCAAATGGGTTATTAACATACATGTCTGGCATCCAAGTTTCATAATCACCGCCTGCTGGAGAGATTCGAACTATACCATAGTCACCCCAAACAACTGCAGCGTAAAGGTAACCATCCGGACCAATATGCATTTCTCCTTCACCCCAATGTGTTTGACCAAAATAACTTTCTTCTCCTTCAGGTGTTATCTTGAATACATCTGCTGGATCTTGCCCGCGTGCATACAAGTTCCCATCTGCATCGAAAGCGAGTC
>CAJWGZ010000004.1 GCA_913041075.1 uncultured Fidelibacterota bacterium
CGCTGGTGAAATAAATGAAAAGATGAATACAAATTCCTGGGTGGATAATTTCCGGAAAGATAAAGCGGTAGAACAGGAATTGATTCCAGCGGTAAGCGAACCGTTAGAATCCTTGCCCATGTACAGCGTTATTGAGCCATGGATAAAAGAAAATATTTCAAATTCTGGTTCTATAAAGTATATAAAATGGTATGATCCATATATCAGGGGTAATTTTCATTTACAGCGAGTTCGCTATAGTATATTGACTAATCAAGACGAATTGTTGATTGATGAGCGCGAGTTCAAATTTTGGGATGGAAAGCTATATTCTGTTTTTGATAATCAAGGTACCCAACTGCAGTAAAGCTGTCCAATTTATTTAGCTGTTGTTGGCTTACACCACTTATCGTTACAATAAATTTCCGACAATCAAAATTGTTTAATTCTGCAAAGTGAAAATACCTATCATTTTATTTTCAATAATGACATTTGCAGTAGCTGAGGTTCGTGTAAATATTGACAGCCTAGTGATCCGAGAAGACCTTGATAGTAAAGGTCGGAGGTATTTACCAAAAACAAAAATACCCTTTAAGGGATTGGTATATAATGAATATCCTAACGGACAGGTAGAATTTGAAGGACCACTCGAATCTGGTTTACAGCATGGTACTTGGGTATGGTGGTATCCAACCGGTGAGAAAAAATCAGAAATTACTTTTTCAAACAATTTAAGGCATGGCCACGGACGATCTTACTTTGAATCTGGAAATTTGCGGGAATCAGGAAGTTATCTAGAGGATAAAAAGGAGGGCCTCTGGACGCAATATTATGAATCAGACAAGAAATTGTCTGAGACGAATTATAAAAATGATATATTGCATGGTCGGTTGACTATTTGGCACGAGAATGGCAGGAAAAAAAGGGAAGTGTTTTACACCAAAGGCAAGAAGCACCAGTGGGAGCTTGGGTGGTACGCAGATGGCAGTCATCGTTTAAAATTATATTGGTATCTCGGAATGCAAGATGGTCAACAAATAGCCTGGTACAATAACGGTCAAAAGGAATATCATTACACATTCGATAATGGCATCTGGGTTGGTGATATTAATGAATGGTATGAGAATGGTGGTCAGCGGATCAAAGGATCTTTTGTCGATGGGAAACAAACCGGAACTTGGATTTGGTATTTTCCTAATGGTAATTATGCTCTGGAAGGTGAATATACTAATGGTTTTCCAACAGGTTATTGGCGTTCCTATTCAGAAGATGGCTCAATGATATATAATGAAGAGGAATATGGCGTATGGGTGGAGGATGAACTGAAATGGTGGAAAGAAGATTATGCTGGCACTGCGAACCCCGGAGATATGCCTGTTATCCAATATTAATTAATACAAGGAATTAGTTCGATGAGTAATATTGTTATTAAAAAACTTTCCGATGTTGAAGTAGATAATATGGGTATTTTAAACTGGCCTATCTGGACCTGTGAGGTCTCAGAATTCCCATGGAAATATGACGTGGAAGAATCTTGTTTAATTTTAGAAGGGGAAGTGTATGTGGCCGCTGGTTCAGATACTGTGCAAATTAAAGCGGGGGATTTTGTTATTTTTCCGAAAGGATTAGCCTGCGTCTGGCGGGTCACCAAATCAATCAGGAAACATTACCAATTCGGTGGATGACTAATATTTACTGCTTGAAAATTTATGCGTGAATCTGTCGCAGAATACCTGAAAACGTACGACCCCTTTGTATTATTTGGACCAAGTCATATTGCGGCGATTATTGTAGCATTATTCCTGGTCATTTTTCTACCCATTTACGCCCGGCAGAAACTATCCGAGCAGCAACAGCACCTAGTGGGAAGTGTTATTGGTTATTGCGTGATGAGTAGTTACTTAATATGGGTAATCTTGGAATTAATCGCAGGTACATTTGATGTAAAATTACATTTACCCATCCATCTCTGCCGCTTGGCCAATTTACTGATCCCCCTAGTAATGGTCAGACGCAGCTATTTTTTCTATGAAATACTGTATTTCTGGGGTCTATCTATAATGATCCAGCCTGTTCTTACACCTGATATCGCCGCCGGTTTCCCCCATTTTCAATACTGGCGGTTTTGGTTTGCTCATCATGGCATGATACTAGCCTTGATTTACGCCACCGTTGTTTATGATATGCGACCAACAATCGCCAGTGTCTGGAAAGCGATGCTGGCCATGAATATCTTTTTGATCATTGCAATAATTGCCAATCTTTTACTTGGTGCGAATTATTTCTGGATTTGCGGTAAACCTGTTAACGAATTAGGAGAACATGTGCCGAGTTTATTGGATTATTTGGGACCATGGCCATGGTATATTCTTGCGGCTGAATTTGTTGCTTTAGCACATTTCTTGGTAGCTTTTGTGCCATTTCTTTTTTTAAGCAGAGGAAGGCGAGAATAATGAATCGAAATTTCACGTGGTATGCCGTAATGGTAATAATAATGGTACTTTACTATTATGCAAAACAAACTGAGAGATATGATATGAAACCACCGGTCGCAAAGCAAAATCCTTATAAGACCACCCTTCATGGGCAAGAAAGGATTGATAATTATCACTGGATTCGTCTAACGGATGAACAAAAATTGGCAAAAAATATAGAGGGTTGGCCTGATGATCAAACAATGCAAGTTGTGGATTATATAAAAAAAGAAAATGAGTACACTCAGACCCAACTGAGGCATACGAAGAATCTGCAGAAAAAATTATATAGTGAAATTATTAGCCGGATAAAAAAAGACGATGTATCCGTCCCATACCTAGATAATGATTACTGGTATTACACCCGTTATGAAAAAGGCAAGGAATACCCCATTTATTGTCGCAAGAGAGAATCCCTGGAAAATCCGGAAGAGGTTATGATCAATGTAAACGATTGGGCGAAAGGACATGACTATTTTTCATTAACGAATTTATCTGTAAGTCCGAACAATAAATTTTTAGCTTTTGGTGTTGATACCTTAAGCCGCCGCATCTACACGATTAAAATAAAAGATTTGCAAACAGGCGAACTATTGATGGATGAAATTCATGGAACGGAAGATGCAGTGGCTTGGGCAAACGATAATGCAACTTTTTTCTATACGGTAAAAAATGAGATAACTCTATTATCAGAACATATCGACCGGCATAAACTGGGCACACTCCAAACAGATGATGTCCGGGTTTACACGGAAAAGGATGATTCATTCTATATTGGTGTTGGTCGCTCAAAATCAGATAAATACATCATCATCTACAACAGTAGTACGCTGATTAGCGATTATTACATCCTAAATGCTAATGACCCGGTAGGGAAATTCAGACAATTCTCCCCTAGGGAAACAGAACATGAATATACAATAGAACACTACAATGATAAGTTTTACATCGTAACCAACTGGAATGCCATGAATTTTCGATTAATGGAAACACCTGAGAATGCCACAACAAAACAAAACTGGAAGGAAGTGATACCTCATCGCAAAGATGTAATGGTAAGTGGTATCGATGTATTTGCGGATCACCTGGTCATCAGTGAGCGCCGGGATGGTTTGCGGCAAATTCGAGTAATTGATCAGCGCAATGGGAATGAACATTATCTGGATTTTGGTGAAGCAGTCTATTCTGCTTATCCATCTGTGAATCCATCATTTAATACCAATGTTCTCAGGTATCAGTTTTCTTCACTGATTACACCCCGATCAACCTTTGATTATGATATGGATATGAAAGTATCCACTTTGTTGAAACAATCAGAAGTAGTTGGCGGGCACGATCCTGCGGACTATCATTCTGAACGATTGTATGCCAAGGTAAGAGATGGGAAAAAAGTCCCTATTTCAATTGTCTATAAGAAAGGATTTAAAAAAAACGGACAAGGCAACCTGTTATTGTATGCTTATGGTTCATATGGCAGCACAAACGATCCATCATTCAGTTCAACCCGGCTGAGCCTATTGGATCGCGGCTTTGCTTATGCAATTGCCCACATTCGTGGCAGCCAAACGTATGGGCGACCTTGGTATGAGGATGGGAAAATGTTTCATAAAATGAATACTTTTACTGATTTTGTGGATTGCAGTAAATATTTAATTCAGAATAATTATACTGATCCGGGGCATTTATTTGCCATGGGGGGCAGTGCAGGTGGATTATTGATGGGTGCTGTTGTCAATTTAGCCCCCGAATTATATCGTGGTGTAATTGCGGCAGTACCATTTGTCGATGTGATCAATACGATGTTGGATGCCTCAATACCACTCACATCAAATGAATGGGATGAATGGGGCAATCCTAGGAAAAAGGATGAATATGAATACATGATGACATATTCACCATATGACAATGTATATAATGCGGCCTATCCGAATATGCTTGTTACAGCAGGCTATTTTGATTCTCAAGTCCAGTATTGGGAACCGGTAAAATGGGTAGCCAAATTGCGGGATTACAAAGTTGGTGAAAATGTCTTGTACCTGCATACCAACATGGATGCAGGTCACGGTGGCAAATCGGGTAGATTCCTCCGTTACAAAGAATTGTCCTTGAAATATGCTTTTATGCTTGATTTAGCAGGGATGAAATACTAGTATTTTTTACCTCTCATGACACTTAGATCGGTGAATCCTGCCACAGGGAATACTCTGCAATCGTTTGTAGAAATGACGGAAGATAAAGTTAATGCTATAGTAGAATGTGTTCACGGAGCTTTTAACGGATGGCGTAAAACAAGTTTTTCGTTTCGTGCAGAACGAATGAAAAAAGTAGCCCATCTCTTACGAGACGGGAAAGAGGAATTCGGTACCCTGATGACTGAAGAAATGGGTAAACCCTATAAACAGAGTATAGCCGAGGTGGAAAAATGCGCTTGGGTTTGTGAATATTATGCGGATAATGCAGAAAATTTTTTGTCCAATAAGGATATTGAAACGGAAGCATCCAACAGTTTTGTGTCCTATCAACCCATTGGGATTGTATTAGCTGTTATGCCTTGGAATTTTCCATTCTGGCAGGTCTTCCGGTTTGCAGTGCCGGCGCTGATGGCAGGTAATGCCGGTATTTTAAAACATGCATCAAATGTACAAGGCTGTGCCCAGGCGATCGAAGATATATTTACTGCTGCAGATTTTCCAGATAATCTCTTTAAAAACTTAGTGATTGGGTCAGATAAGGTTGAAAATGTTATCAAGAATCCATTGGTAAAAGCAGTGACCCTTACTGGCAGTACTCTTGCTGGTAAGGCTGTAGCCTCATTAGCCGGTTCGATGCTGAAAAAGACTGTTTTAGAACTGGGAGGAAGTGATCCATATGTAATATTGGAAGATGCAGATCTGGATCAGGCAGTTAACGCCTGCATTGCTGGAAGAATGCTGAATACAGGCCAAAGTTGTATCGCGGCAAAGCGTTTCATTGTGGTCGAACCATGCCGGCCTGAATTTACTGATAAGGTAGCCAAGAAGATCAAGAATATGAATATGGGAGATCCGCTTGACCCAACTATTGATATTGGTCCCATGGTGAATATTTTAGCTCGAGATGAATTGCATCAGCAAGTGATTACTAGTCTGGATAAAGGTGCCGTGTTAGTTACAGGGGGCATTATTCCTGAATCACCCGGCTCTTTTTATCCGCCAACGCTGCTTGTGGATGTGGTACCGGGTATGCCCGCTTTTGATGATGAGCTGTTCGGCCCGGTTGCCGTAATTATCGCAGCAAAAGATGAACAGCAGGCCCTTGAACTTGCCAACCAGACAAAATTTGGGCTCGGTGCGGCTGTATTTACCACCGATTTTCAAAAAGGAAAAAAGATCGCCACGGAGGTCTTGGAAGCAGGTTGTTGCTTTGTAAATGATTTTGTGAAATCAGATCCGCGCCTGCCATTTGGCGGTATAAAAGAATCTGGTTATGGTCGTGAATTATCGGAATTTGGTATTCATGAATTTGTAAACATTAAAACGGTGGTAATTCAATGAAACGAGTCACCCTTCTTTTACTAATATTTATTACATACTCACCGGCACAGCAAATGGATCGCCTGTTTTGGAATGGTAGTGATTGGCGTCGGTTAGAGAAATTGGCAGATTATGATCTAGAACTGACCTACATGATGAAGATAGCCTATATAAATGGCATATTAGATGGCAGGTTATTTTATTACCTGAAAGCATGGATGATGGAGCAGACTTTTGCCGATAGTTTGTATGCCGAAACCGTTGATTATCTTACACCCAGAGAATTAGTGAAAGTTCTCGATAATTTTTACGCTGATCCGATCAATGGTTATATCCCCCTACCTTCAGCAATAATCATCTCTAATATGTTCGGTGAAAGGATTCCAATGGATACAATTAACGAATATATACGTCATTCCAAAGAGTGGATTAACAGAATGATCCTCGAACAAAAGCAATAATGTAAGCCATGTTTTCCCGCCCATTAATTATAGTGGGATTTGCTTTTGTATTGCTATGCGGCCAGAGGCAAAACCGCGTCTTTTGGGATGGCAGCGATTGGAACCGCATTGCGATCCAGATGAATCAAGAGTCTGAATCGATTTACCGCGTAAAAGCCGCCCATATTAATGGACTTTTAGATGGAAGATTATATTATTATTTAAAAGCCTGGGATGTAGAGCCAGTTTTGGCAGAAGATGCCTACGATGATCCGCTGGATCTCTTGCGGCATAAAGAATTGATTAAAGCACTTGATAATTTTTATTCTGACCCAAAACACAATACAATTCCAGTTATTTCAGCAATTATAATTGCCAACATGCGTATCGGGGGCATTACCGAACCAGTTGTATACAAATATATTGAGGAAACACGATTCTGGGCCAATAGTATGAAAGCAGATATTGATTCAATGTCAGTTGAAATCCTTGCAGCAAAACTCGATAAGCATTTATCAAAACCGTTTGATATAAGTGATAAATATGGTCGTGGACCAGATTATGAGCGCAAACGAGTGTTAAAGCCCAAGTATCCCCAAGTAGCAGATAAGGGTGATAAAGAAATGACCTGGTATATGCGATTACTCCAAGGCTGGAAGTTTGGTATAACAGGCGGGATTAATCGGTGGAGTGCAAGTGACAGCGCTGGTTCATCTGGATCAGGTTATAATCTTATAATTAAGACACCGTTTCATTTTGCGACAGAAAAACTCGAAACTCATGTTCGCTTGGAAACAGGTGGTATAAAATTCTCAACTAATTTGAATGGCAACCAGACTGCCGCATATGTCCAATTCGGATTACGGGATTCAAATATTCCACTAATAAACCGAATGATGTTAGATATTGGAATGGGATCCACATTAGGCAACCCTTCTTTCAGCAGCGGGTTATTGATTACACTAAGGAAGAAAAAGCTAGATCTGATTACTCGCTATGTATCTGCAAGTTCTACAGCAGAGACAAAATTACCACCTAATTGGATATCTATTTCACTGGGGTTTAATTTTTAATCGACCCGGTAGAAACCTATGGCGGGGTGGTATGTATATACACGGTAGTCATTCGGGAATCGTACTTTAGCGATATAAAATTCAAAACGGTCAGGTTGCCGACGGTTTAGTGAAAAGACCTTATCTTTAGAGACTGATTGTTTCGGTTGCAGCGCACCATCCGCAGGCTCTAAAAAAGTGATCCGTTTTTCAGATAATATATCACCTTTACTATTGATGTGTAATAGAAAACCATCAAGTTCGCTGATATTTCGTTGGGAATTATTATTTATTTGAATGACGATGCGGATCTGTTTATCATTCATGATACGTTGACGAATATCGACAGCCAAAAGATCTTTTGGCTCATCGCTATAAAGAGCAGAAAGGAATAAGCAGAATAACAGTATATTCATATGTAAACTTCGCCAGCGTACGAGAAAAACAAAAGGAAAACTAATTATTGGGAACCAAATATTTCACATAACCGTATTATTGAAACAATTATTCCTTACCGCACATGACAGAAACTGAATTCCGTAAATTATTGAATAAACTTGATGGTTATTTCATCCCGCGCCAAATCGGGTCAACTGCTAAAGAATGGATCACGGCTGGATCTTTGTTGGGTGAAACAAGTATTGCTGATATAAAACGAATCCTCAGTAAAGAACCAATTAACTGTCATTTTAGTGAATTGGGGGATGATATTCGTATTCATGTATCCAACCATGATAGTGTGATTTTACGAATACCAAATATTTCCAAAACCCATCAGATTTTATTTATTCTAACAGTAATAACGACATTAATGGCTGGCGCCGTAATGCAAGGTGGACAACCATTTACAAATCCAGGAGAAATTCTAATAGGTGTACCTTTTTCACTAACGTTGTTGCTGATTTTAGGCTGCCATGAATTTGGCCATTATTATTATGCCCAGAAGCATAAAGTAGATGCTACACTGCCTTACTTTTTACCGGCACCGCCATTTCTATTTATTATTGGTACTTTCGGTGCATTTATTAAAATAAAATCTCCCATCTATAAAAAAGATGCATTATTGCAAATTGGCGCTGCTGGTCCTATTGCCGGTTTTGTCATTGCTGTACCGGCTCTGATAATTGGCCTCATGTTATCAGAGATCATCACAATTGATGGGGGAGAAGCAGGCATAATTCTAGGGGATTCTCTGCTTATGAAATTTCTCACTGTAATGGTGTTCCCAAATCTGGCTGATGGACAGGATGTTCTACTGCATCCCATAGCATTCGCTGGTTGGATTGGACTATTAGTGACCATGCTCAATTTGTTGCCGATTGGTCAGTTGGATGGTGGACACATTGCTTATGCAATGTTAGGTGAACGTCAAGGATTGGTGGGTCGTATTGCGCTTTTGGCTTTACTACCGCTCAGTTTATTATCGCTAAATTGGTTAGTTTGGGGTATCTTAATTATTGTATTAATGCGCACTGCAAAGCATCCGCCTATCCAGGATTTACACACACCCTTATCCAGAGAAAATAAGCAGGTGGGCTATGCTTGTCTGGTCATATTTATATTATGTTTTATTCCCACCCCTTTTCAAATTTGACATGAATCGATTACCGGTCCTTTTCATTCTATTGGGAGTGTTATTTGGACAAGCCAGAATAGGCGAGTGGCAGGCGTATACTGCACCTCTCCATATCAATGATATTGCTGGTTTTGAACAGCAAGCTGTTTGTGGGACGAATGGCGGTTTACTGATATATGATCAGGATGAAAACACCTTTAATACGTTAACGGTTATTGATCAACTTGCCGGCACTGGGGTCAATGTGGTTGAAATTGGCCAGGACGGTTATTTGTGGCTTGGCGGTGTTAGTCCAGACGGTTTTGTTCAGGTTTACGATCTTAAGACGAAAAACAGCATCGCAGAATTTGATTTTGGTTTAACTGAGATTATTGACATATCTATAGCAGATTCTATTGGTTTTGTCGCGTTTCTGGAAAATCAGGACTGGGGCCTAATGGAATTTATTTATCGTGATGAGAATTGGATTTATCGTGATGTATATCGCAATTGGCCGACAGATTTTGAATCAATTAATGCAATAGAGATCTGGGATGATGAGGTTATGGTGGCCACAGAACAAGGATTATTTGTTGGTGATTGGCGAGGATCAAATCTGAAGGATCCAACAAGTTGGGGACAGCCATACACAACACTGAGCGGTAATATCAGCAGCTTGCATGAAAATGGCAGTAACATATTATTGGTCCATGAAAGGAATGTATACCATTTAACGCCAAATACGTCGACGCCATTGACTTTACTTTGGGATTATTTTTCCGATACAGATCAATTCATTGATATAACGCAGGACTCAGATGGATTCCTTTGGGGTATACTTGGCCGGAAATTCATGAAATTGAGTGATACGGCAATTGATTGGCAGCTGGACGTGCAATCCAAGTATTCATTTACGTGTTTAACCAAAATGCCTGATGGCCAAATAATTGCTGGATCAGAGATAGGAATTACACTAATTGATCAGGACAACCAAACACTGATCCGAGAAATACCGAACGCACCGCTGACAAACCAGATATCTGCAGTAACTGTATTGAATGATGGTCGGCTTGTTGCCGGTTCAAAGTATGGTCTTTCTATTAAAGAGTCTTGGGGCTGGCGAAATATTGCTGAATCTGATGAGATAATTCTTACACCAACTTATAATGAATTACGATTCGCTGTAGATTATATACCCGTTGATTTTGGTGGTTTTGTAGCTGATATGGAACAGGGACCAGATGGTTTACTGTATTGCGCTATTCGTGGGACGTACCCTGAACCACGTCGCCATGGAGGCGGTATAATTATAATAGATATAGATAATCCTGAGAATTTCACTTTGATAGATACTGCAGTGTTGGACTATTACGCCAATGAATATATGATTGTAAAGGATCTTGAATTCGATGCCTCAGGTATTCTCTGGGGAGCGAACGCTTATGCTACAACACGAGGAAACCCGATTGCGGTACGGGATGCAAATAAATCCTGGGGATCATTTAGTGTAACTAACTCTGGAAATATCCTAAGCTATACACCCAATACTATTGGGTTTGATTCATTCGGTCGTGTTTGGGTTGGTTCATTTGAGGACGATTTGAATACACCACCAGCGCGGAACGGTGGTTTGGTATATCTGGATTATGAGGGCAGCGTAATCAATCCTACCAGTACAGAATGGGGTTCAGTTGATATCAACCCTGGCTATACTAATAATACTGTATGGTCGTTGGCGATTAATGATGAAGATATACTATATGCGCTCACTCCCATTGGTTTACTGCAACTGACCTTACAATTCTCAAATGCTGAACCTGTGAAAAAATATGGTTATGTATATTTTCCAAATATTTCTTACGGAAAAGGATCAAAGGTTCGGCTTGACTCCAGAAATAATGTTTGGACCGCCTCGCCAACACAAGGTGTGCATGTCCTAACATCAGGATCAACGTATTGGCCGGATATAAACGGTTTCAAACGAGATAATAGTCAATTGCTCTCGAATGAAGTGGCTGATATTGCGTTTAATAATGGTGAAGGATTGGCCTATATAGCGACCAGTCGGGGAATTAGTGTATTGCGTATACCTTTTGCAGTCCGGATGGATAGCTACAACAAAACACGGGTGTTCCCCAGTCCATATCATCTACCCAGCAGTTCGCCACTAGTAATTGATGGCTTAATGGATGAGAGCACCTGTAAGATAATGACGGTTACCGGGAGAGTGATCCGTACGCTTGTGGTTAGTAGCGCAGGAGTAAATGGGTATCAGGCCTATTGGGATGGAAAAGATAGTAAAGGTAGATGGGCTGATACAGGAGTTTACCTAATAAGTATTTATAGGGATAGCGGGGATTCAGGGTTCGAGAAAATTGCTGTAATTCAGCATTGAGTATAAATCAATATTAGTTCTTTAAGTCAATAAACTCCGGCATTAAACTGAAATCCTGCTCTAATTCATCAGCAATATTGCGAATCATTTGTTTACGCTCACCATAAGGTAGAAACGCACTTTTCATAGCCATAATTATCATTTCTCTAAAATCATGCAGTTTGAATCCGAATAATTTATGTGCGAGCAAAAACTCTTTTGTCAAGGTGGTGCCGGACATTAAACGGTTATCTGTGTTTAATGTGACTCGAATTCCTTGATCATAATAATATTTCAATGGATGATATTTTAGAGATCGAATGGATCTTGTCTGCCAGTTAGATGTTAAACAAACTTCAAGAGTGATGCGGTGGTCATTCACATAGTTCATTAGGTCTTTATTTTCCTTAAGCCGTGTGCCGTGACCAATCCGGTGTGCGCCACAATGGTGGATTGCCTGATGTATAGAACTAGGTCCGAACGCTTCTCCAGCATGAATTGTAGCATTGATATTATTATTCAAAATCATATAAAAAGCTTCCTGGTGGTCCTTCGCTGGAAAATTTTCTTCTGCACCTGCTAAATCAAACCCAACAACACCTTTATTTTTATATCGCACAGTTAGATCGGCAAGTTTCAGTGATGCTGCAGCCGAGATGTTGCGTATTCCGCAAACAATAATACCAGATTCTACTCCAAAATCTTTTCGACCTCGCTGCAACCCTTCTCGAACCGCTTCAACAGACTCGCCTAAAGACATTCCTTTTTCTGTGTGTAATATGGGTGAATAACGGATTTCTATATAGCGTACGTTTTCCTTGGCTACGTCCTCAATTAATTCATATGCAGTTCGCCTGAGCGCTGCTGGTGTTTGCATGACGCTAAGTGTTATATCGAATCGTTTTATGTAGTCTTCCAAGGATCCTCGGGTTTTACCAATAACCAATAGCTTAGATAATTTATCAGAATTGGAAGTTGGCAAAGTAACCTTATCTTGTTTGGCTAGATCTAGGATTGTTGGTATGCGTAAGGAACCATCAAGGTGACAGTGAAGCTCCACCTTAGGTAGTCTTTGCAGCAGAGATGTATTTATTTTCATTTTTTAATAACCGTGTTATATAACCAGTATATTACGCCAAGAAAAGCGGCTATCCCTAAAAGATCATATCCAGGATAGATTGGCCACCAATCTTTATTTCCGGTAATAAATATTGGTATTGCGACGAGAATACCCATTAAAGCCTCCCCCGTAATTAATCCGGAAGCAAGCAATAGGCCCTTCTTTTCCGCAGCCGCTGATGATCCAGTCTTTTTGCCCACATGATTTATCATTCCCCCAATAAAAATTGGCACTGTCAATTCAATTGGTAAATAAATTCCAACTGCTACGGCCAATACTGGTATTCGAAAATCGGAACCGCGCTTTTCCTGCCGGATGTCCAACATAATTATAATAACGGCTATAACAGCGCCAATGGATACAAAATCCCAAGGTAGATTTCCTGTGAACACACCATCTGCGACCGACTTCATTAATGTGGCCTGCGGTGCAGATAATGCTGACGATCCGATTGTGTATGCTGTGTGTAAAATATCCAATACTAATCCTAAAACAAGCGCTGCGCTTACCGTACCAATCACCTGCATAATTTGCTGTTTCCATGGTGTAGCACCAATAATATGGCCAGTTTTCAGATCCTGCAAATTATCGCCGCCGATGGCTGCTGCACAGCATACGATCGCACCTACCATGATGGCACCGGCTGGACCAACTTCTGAATCGGTACCCAGAAGGACAAGCAATAACAAAGAAGTAAATAGTATAGTCGCTATGGTAACCCCTGAAATAGGGTTATTAGATGATCCAACAACACCAGCCATATAAGCAGCAACTGCCGAGAATAAAAAACCAAAAATTACCATTACAATGGTGAGTAAGATTGCGATGGCTACTGATTGGATAATTTCCAAATATAATAGAAAAACTGGGATGAGCATAATCAGTAGAACCAGTCCCACATAATTAATAGGAATATCTCTATCCTCAGTTGGGATATCGACATCGCTTTTCCTTTGTTTCAGCGCTTCTAAACTGGTCCTAATTCCAATAATGAGCGGATCGAATAATTTAATAAGTGACCAGATTCCTCCAATAACCATGGCACCAACGCCCATATATCTGATCTTTGAATTCCAGATATTGTAGGCTGCATCTAATGGCTCTCCTTCAAAACCGTTTATAGCTGAATAAATTGGAATCGCAATTCCCCAGGAAATTAGACCACCAGCCAAGACAAGGATTCCAATATTGCGACCAACGATTAAGCCGACTGAAAGCAAGGCAGGCGATAGATTTGTACCCAATCCAAAGATTGATTTTCCAACATTTGTTGCGCCTTCTAAAACAATATTCCACATGGAAAAACCTTGTTCTGCTAATTTTATTAATCCACCGGCTAGGCCTGACATAATAATCATCTTTAACCCACTAGTTGCTTCATCATCAGTGCCAGTTCTGGCTTGTTCACCAGCTTTGAGAACTGCTGCAGTTGCTATTCCTTCAGGGTACTGAAGTTTAGCGACCAAGATGAAGGCTCTTCGCAGTGGTATAGTAAACATGACACCTATGATTCCACCAACAGTAGCAATTTTTGCAACTTCGAGGTAATTAAATTCCTGCCAGTAACCAAGTAAAACTAACGCTGGAATAGTAAATATGACACCAGCTGCCAGTGATTCACCAGCAGATGCTGCAGTCTGTACTAAATTATTTTCTAATATATTTGATTGCTTAAAAAGGGCAAGAACACCCATGGATATAACGGCGGCTGGAATCGAAGCTGATATTGTCATACCAGCAAATAAACCAAGATATGCCATAGCGCCAGACATTAACATGGATAGCAGTATTCCAAGAATTATTGCTTTGAAGGTGATTTCATTTTTCATATTAGCCCTTTTTACTAAGGGCTGAGAAAGTAGGTACATATATTTAGCTGAGCAAGAGCTCTAATATCGATTGGTCTTTCGCTAACTAGAGCTTGTAATGTAAATTACAGCCAAACAAGGGGTGCTGTTCTGAACCAGACCGAACCGCTGAGAATAAACCCTTTGAACCTGATCTGGATAATGCCAGCGTAGGAAATGAATTACATAACCAGACTCTGTATTCCCCTTCATTTTATATCCATAATCAGTGCCCAGATTTCTGGAATTGTACTAGACGCTTATTCAGCACAACCAATTGAAGGTGTGAATATTACTTCGGAAGATCTAGGGACATCGACAAATGCGGATGGTGAATTCCAGTTGGATGTGAATGAGAGATCAATACTTCAATTCTCTCATATTGGTTATTATACAATAGAATTAGCCGCAATAAACGAAATGGTTGTAATACTTGAGGAAAAAGTAATTGATACAGAAGAGATAATCGTTCATGCGGGGCTAACGGATGAAACGCTGCAAAGGATCGCTTCCAGTGTAACTGTATTTACGAAACGGGATATCACAGAAAATGGAGGAGAACACTTTCAATTTTTAACAGATTACATCCCCAATTTTAACTGGACAGGCGGTACCAGTCGGCCGCGATATTTCCAGGTACGTGGTGTAGGCGAAAGCAGTCATTATTTCGGCGAAGGTCCGCCCAACTTTTCCGTGGGGTTTGTACTGGATGATATTGATCTCAGTGGACTTGGTATGGCTGGAATACTGCATGATATTGAACAGGTTGAAGTATTTAAAGGACCCCAATCTTCCGTGTATGGTCCCAATACCATGGCGGGTTTGATTATGCTGCGGTCTACGACACCCCAAGACAGTTTTGAGTCTAACCTGACAGCAACCTATGGGTCAGATAATCACTACAGACTTGGCCTGGTTAGCAACGTAAAAATTATTAGAGGATTGAGCCTTCGGGTGAGTGGTTTGAAAAATTATTCAGATGGTTTTCGGGAAAACGTATCCAAGAATACCACTAATTCGAACAAACGGGATGAATTATTGTTACGGACAAAATTGAAATATCAACCTAATGAAAAATTAGTACTTGTTGGAACCGTCATGATTGCGAATCTAGATAACGGTTATGACGCCTGGGCACCTGACAACAATCAGGATTTTATGACCTATTCAAATGATCAAGGCCAGGACAGCCAGAAATCAACGGCTTTTTCTCTGCGAGCTAACCTAGTTTTATCGAATCGAGTGACTCTCACAAGCATTACATCCTTTTCTGAAACTGATCTTACCCACAGTTATGATGGTGATTGGGCGGACGACACTTACTGGTATGATAACCATAAATTTGATCCTGAACTGGAAGGTTGGTCTTATGAATTCTTTGATAGTAATGCAAAAAACAGAACATCACTCACGCAGGAGCTAAGGGCTTCCATTGGTTCTTTTATTATTGGAGGGTACTACAAGCATCTCAAAGAACAGGATAATGCTTCTGGTTACCTTTTTGGCGGGGTAGCAACAGAGGGTACAGGTGCTTATGATTTTAATGTGCTGGCAGGATACGCTCAGTATGCTTACCATTTTTCTTCTGTATTAAGATTGATTGGAAATTTCCGTTATGAAACCAACAAAATAATTTATAACGGGACTTATCTGGGGTATGATGCTGCTTTACCGCCTGTTGAATTTGATTTAGAGCACAGCATGTTGGGATTTAAGGGGGCACTCCAGTATCAGGATGATCAATTCACAAGTTATTACCTGTCATTTGCCCAAGGATATAAATCTGGCGGCGTAAATCAGCAGCCGTTCCTAGCAGAAAAAAACAGACCTTTTAAACCAGAATATATTCAAAATATGGAGCTGGGTTTCAAAAGAATGATGGATAATTACAGTGATCGGCTGACAGTATTCATCGGTAATAGAAGAGATCAACAAGTGTCTGTTTCCAGTCAGCAAGTATCGGGAGATCCCAACAGTTTTTATTATTTTACATCAAATGCAGGCTCAGGACGGCTTGGGGGTCTGGAGTGGGATCATGATCATGTAATAACATCAAATGTTCGTTTAACTGCTTCACTAGGTTATCTGGATACCAAGGTAGAAGAATTTTCATACCGAATGGATTCTACAACTATTGGTATTGGTGGAAACAGAGCAGCAGCTATGGCACCAAAATTAACCGGATCGTTTGGATTTGATTGGCGGGACAAATCTGGATTGTTTGCGCGGACAGACTTGACTTATAAGGACAATTATTATTTTTCAGATAGTCACAACCAAATTTCCAATTCCTATTTTCTAATAAATTTATCGTTTGGTAAAACTATTGATGCAGCCACTATCACATTTTGGGCTCGAAATATTTTTGATAAAAGATATGCAATTCGGGGCTTTTATTTTGGGTTAATTCCACCAGACTATCCAGATGAACTGTGGCTTAGTTATGGTGATCCCAGGCAAATCGGTTTAACATTCGATTATAAATTATAAGATTTTATTGCAACAAACCGGTTGCTACTAAATTAGGACCGCAGTCAAATATTTGGTTGAAAGAAACTGTCAACCAGAAAATAATTAATCTGCTGATGGATCAATATTGCGCCGGGACTTTTTTTTCTCACTTTGCAAACGCTTGTTACGCAGCCTTTTTTCTACACTTGCTCGGCTAGGACGAGTTTTTTTACGACGCTTTGGTTTTTTGGCTGCCTGCTGCAAAAGGGATATTAATTTGTCAAGTGCGACCCGTCGATTTTGACTCTGTGAACGGTGCTCGCGAGATACGATGATCAAATTACCATCTTCGGTTAGTTTTGAACCGGCAATGGCACGTAAACGTTTATAAACTTTTGCAGAAATATTCCCAGAATATTTAGCATTAAAACGTAGCTGGACAGCTGTAGCAACTTTGTTTACATGCTGGCCACCGGGGCCTGATGATCTGATAAACGATTCCTTTACCTCGGACTCATTAATGTATATACTGTCTGTGATTTTTATCATGCTATATACCTGAGCAAACTGTCAGTGCATATTACCATAGCGCCCTAATCAATTTCAACATACTCGTAGGATAAATTTGACAGTTGAGCTTGCTAAGTCGACATGGTAATTTCAGCATCCCATGGCAGCAAAGAAAACCACCCGAAAGAGAATGTTCCTAATTGATGGTTATGCCATGCTTTACAGGGCACATTTTGCCATGATTCGCAATCCATTGATAACCAGTTATGGATTGCCAACTAGTGCACTCTTTGGATTTTTAAATCAGCTTTTTAGATTACTCAAGAAAGAAAATCCAGATTATGTTGCTGCAATTTTTGACAGAAAAGAAAAAACTTTTCGCCACAAGAAATATCCTGACTATAAGGCAACACGGGACCCAATGCCTGAAGAGTTACAGGAACAATTGCCGCATTTATGGAAATTGATTGAAGCCATGCAGATACCATATCTATCCCAGGCAGGTTTTGAGGCTGATGACATTATTGGTACTTTGGTGAAGCATGGTCTGGAACAAGATCTGGATGTGTTCATTGTTAGTGGGGACAAGGATTTCATGCAACTCATCAATGCCAATGTATTTCTTTTTGCGCCGGGCACCCGGAACAAACCAGACAAAATTTATGATATAAAAGGTGTTGAGGCTCGTTGGGGTGTGCCACCTGAAAAAATTGTAGATCTTTTTGGTCTAATGGGTGATTCGTCCGATAATATACCCGGTGTGGCTGGTGTGGGTCCAAAATCAGCTATGAAACTTATCCATGATTATGGTACCCTTGAAAAAGCGCTAGAAAATGCGGAAAGTGTTACGAATAAAAGAGTGCGGAACGGTCTCCTGGAAGGAAAAGATAATGCTATCCTTAGTAAAGACCTGGTGACAATAGTGACCGATGTTCCGCTGGACCGAGAAATCGATGAATTAGTTAGACAAGATATGGATATTGAAGCAATGGAATCATTATTGACTGAATATGAATTTCATGCGCTCATTAACCAATTACCTAGTTCTGCAGAAGAAAAGATATCCACGAAAAATAAATCAGATAAAGATTATAAAATTATTACAACAGTAAAAAATCTAAAGAACTATTTCAATTCTGTAAAATCGAATAGTTTACTTGCCTTTGATATTGAGACAGATGCCCTGGATCCGATGCAGAATAAAATCGTAGGATTCAGTTTCGCAACCAAAGCAAATAGCGGTATTTATGTACCGACACTCTACAAGGATAAACAAAAAAATCATTTTGGCGATGATGATCTGTCTACCGTAATCGAAATAATCCGCCCCATCATGGAGAACAATGATATTCCAAAGACAGGGCAGAATGCGAAGTTTGATATGCTGGTTCTCAAACGTCATGGAATTGAGGTGCAGGGACTGGTATTTGATACGATGATCGCTGCACACTTATTGAAGCCTGAAGCGCGGTCTTATAAACTAGATAATTTAAGTATTGAATATTTGAATTACAGAATGATGCCAATTGAGGACCTGATCGGAAAAGGGAAGAACCAGATTAGTATGACGGAAGTTGAACTTGACAAAGCGGGATTTTATGCAGCGGAAGATGCTGATATCACTTGGCAGCTAACGGATATTTTCCAAAAACAGCTGCAGGATTCTGGGTTGGATCATTTTTTCAAAAAGATAGAATTGCCATTGCTTAGTGTATTAATGGATATGGAGTATCAGGGCACATATGTTGAAAAGGAAATGCTTGAAAAAATGTCTCTTGAGTTAGGCAAGAAAATTGAAAACCTTTCTAAGGAAATTATAAAAGAAGCAGGAACAGAATTTAATATCAATTCTACACAGCAGTTGGCCAATATACTATTTGATAAATTGAATCTGCGTAAAGTGAAACAGCGGTCAACCGCAGAATCGGTATTGGAAGCACTGCGTAATGAACATCCACTGCCCGGTATGATTCTGAATTACCGGAAACTAAATAAATTGAAGAATACATATTTAGATACTTTACCTCCCTTGGTTAACACTGATACTGGCCGTATTCACACCACATTTGGCCAGACCATTGCCTCTACAGGCCGATTATCAAGCAGTAATCCCAATTTTCAGAATATACCAATTCGTACAGATGAGGGGCGGGAAATCCGTAAGTCATTTAAAGCGCAAAAGAAGGGCTGGTTAATATTTTCGGCTGATTACTCTCAAATAGAACTGCGCATCATGGCCCATTTGAGTCAGGATCCTGCACTTATAGAAGCATTTAATAAGAATGAGGATATTCATAGCCGTACAGCCAGTGATGTTTTTGGTGTTGGCATCAAGGATCTCTTGCCGGAGATGCGCCGAACTGCAAAAATAGTGAATTTTGGTATTATGTATGGTGCTGGAGCATTTCGTTTGAGCCAGGAATTGGGAATTCCACGATCAGAAGCTCAAGTGCTGATTGATACCTATTTTGAAAGATATGCCGGTATTCGCGAATACATGGATCGAACGATTAAACAGGCTGAGGATCAGAAATATGTTGAAACTGTATTGGGTCGCCGGCGCAATATTTGGAACATTGATAGCGAAAATCATATTCAAAGAGAAGCAGCCAAGAGAATGGCAATAAATATGCCTATCCAGGGTACTGCAGCAGAGATGATCAAACTTGCCATGCTGGACATTCATCGAACCTTGATAAATGATGGGTATAATGCACGCATGATCTTGCAAATTCACGATGAACTTTTGTTCGAAGCACCTGCGCAAGAAATTGATGCATTACAAGAGATGGTGTCAGATAAGATGGTCAATGCCATGCCCCTTACCGTACCGCTGGAGGTAGACTGCGGAAATGGTATAAGCTGGTTTGAGGCACATTAAATATAGAAGGACAAACTGAATGTAATGGAAGCAAGTATTACATTAAAAAAGGTGGGGAAGCTTGCCGGTGATAAAACAATCCTGGCTGGATTGTCATTTGGGATTGAGCGTGGATCACTGGTAGCAATTATCGGCGAAAATGATGCGGGAAAATCTACTTTATTGAAGGTGCTTGCCGGTACTGAGATTCCTGATTACGGTAATGTTTTTATACATGGTATTGATTCTACTAAACGCAGAATAAATTCACAGTCTTATACAGGCTTTGTACCCTTCAATTCGGATTTGGATCCATTTTTGTCTCTCGAAGAGAATATTCGGTTTATTGGATCCGTCCATGGTGTTAAAGATAGTAACATTACCAGTCGGATTAAAAAATTTGCAACGGACTTAAATTTTATGGATTCGCTGCATAAACAGGCTAGCATTACTTCGCCTGGTAATGCGAAAAAAGCTATGATTGTACGGGAGCTGATCCATGATCCTTCCATATTAATAATTGATGAACCAACCGCATTTATGGATGCACGATCCGGACGGGAAACCTGGGAATTGCTGCGTAGACTAGCCGGTGAAAAGACAATAATTTACGTCAGCCAGTCTTTGCCGGAAGTTGAACAGGCCAATGACAGGATTTTGGTTATGCAGCAAGGAAAAATTATCCTTGATGGTACCCTTGACAGATTATTGGAGAGTACTTTGCGATATCACCAGTTTGAAATTGAGTTTGTCAATCTGACTGAACAATTATTTAACAAACTCGCAGCAGTTACCACAGTAGTAAATCCAACAAAGATAGGTAATACATTACATTTTTATGGCCGTGAAAGAGCTGTGTTTTTTCAAGTATTACATGAAGCGGCAGGCGAATTAATGAAAGATCTATCAGTTAAAAAATTAAGTCTGCGAGATCTCTTGGATTCTGAATTTGCTGGTAGGGGATTGGATTGATACAGGCCTTCTTGTTGCGCCGCTGGTGGTTATTTCGCCGACGAATATTTTCAACCTTGACTTTTGTAGTTGTGTTGCCTATCCTAATTCATTTGGCATTGACCGTAGGGATCGGGAATATTATTATGGAAACAATCGCAAAATTTTCCTACCAGAAATGGCTATATCCCGGATTGGTTTTGATTGTTAATACCGTCATGATCATACCAATTATTTACCGTGACTTTTTTGACTTACGAGTCAACTCAAGAACCTTGATCACACTCTCACTAACTCCCTTATCAAAAATACAGCTTGTTGGATTTTTGTTGCTTACGGCACTGGTCGAAGCCACAATATTTTCAATGGTTGCCATGACAATTTTTCTCTACCTCATGGATCTTTCCTTAAGTATGCTGGATTTATTATATATTTTAGTATCAATGAATCTTTTTGGACTCATTGTAAGTAATGGATTGATTACAATTTCTTTATTGACCGATAGAATTAACACTTTTTTTATTGTTACGTTTATTTTTTTCCTTTTCATTATTTTTAGTTCAGAACTATTGTTCGAATTTGAATTTTACCCACTTAGGATTAGTGCAGTGCTGAAAAATCTGCCCACAAGTATGATATCAAATTGGTGCAGAGGGTTGATTTTCAATGGATATTTTGACTGGACATTTTTTCTGACACCTTTAGGCATTGGATTGGTCTGGACCACTATTAATGCAGTGCTTTTAAAAAGGACACTTCGACAGTGATTGCATATTTATCTGGAGCGATGGAATTTGCCGTGGATGAGGGCTCTGGCTGGCGCTTAGATATGACCAGTTGGTTATCGGCCAACTTAGAACATGGTGTAATAGACCCCGTAGAAGAATCGCGGTTACTTATGCTGAAAGAAAATTCCGCTGACTACCGGACTTGGAAAGAAACCGACACTGAACGCTATCGGAAATTTGTACGTCAATATGTGGAGCAAGACATTAAAGCAGTAACCAAGGAAGTGGATTATATTATCTGTCTATGGAATGCAGATGTGTTTAAGGGTGCTGGTACGCATGGTGAGGTCACTTTGGCTTTTCAGCATAATGTACCAGTTTATCTTGTAAATCAGATTCCTTTAACAGATCTGAGTGGCTGGATAATGGCTTGTTGTTCAGAAATATTTAATAATTTTGAAGATTTGAAGGCATTTCTATTGGAAAAATTCGATTCTTGATCATGGTAGGTCCCAAAGCTTTCATTCACTTAGAAAACCTGTTTCACAACTATAATTTGATCAAGCAGCAATTAAATGGGATACCAATTATGGCTGTAGTGAAAGCGAATGCCTATGGTCATGGTGCAGTACCTGTTGCCAAAGCCCTGCGATCCAAAGGCGTCAATCAATTTGCAGTTTTTACTTTTGAAGAAGCATTAGAGTTGAAGGCTGCTGGGATAGAGGATGATATCCTTGTTTTTTGCAGGCCAACAAAGGACATGTTATCAGAAGCTGCTGCACGTAATATAGCGTTAAATCTCTCTGCGCTAGAAGATTTACCCTTATTTATTGAGGCAGATCCCAGTCCAAAATTTCATTTGAAAGTGGATACTGGTATGTCGCGCCTTGGTATACCATTTAATTCAGTGGTAAATATCCTGCAGCAGATTAAAAGCAATGAACATCTTAAGTGCGAGGGTATCTACAGTCATTATGCCACTGCAGATGAAGGTGAATTAAGCTATGCTGAATACCAGTTAGATCAATTTAATCAAGTATTGCAGGCGGCTAAAGAATTGGACTTAAAAATTAAACATATACACTTTTCAAATAGCGGAACAGTCTTAAACATGCCCCAGACTTCTTTTAATTTGGTACGGGTTGGTATGTTATTATATGGTGCTTTCCCATCAGAAGAGGTGCCTATGGATATGCTAATAAAACCTGTCATGGAATTCAAGGGACCTGTGGTTGCTTTAAGAGAAGTATCTGCTGGTACGAAAGTTAGTTACGGTGGCGTTTGGGAAGCACCCCAGGATACAATTATTGGTGTTATTCAGACCGGTTTTGCTGATGGTTTTCCGCGATCGTGGTATGTGGATGGTTATATAGGTCTTAGAGGTAAAAATTACCCAATTGCAGGTCGCATATGCATGGATCAATTTATGGTGGATTTTGGTGGGGCCGATGTTCGTGTAGGTGATGAAGTGTTGATTTTTGGTCAGAATAACACTGACACGATACACGTTGAAGATATTGCCCAGGCCATAGATTCAACGAGCTACGTATTATTGACTGCTATCGGCGGGAGGACAGAAAGGATATTTATTAACTGAGCGGGAGGTAAGGCTAACTAGCCTTACCCTTTTCTGGGTTTCTAACCCAGGAACGCCGGTCCTGAAATGCTTTAATTTTCAAATCGGCCCAATCATTGATTATTTTTTTGATTTGATCTCGTTGGTCTGGTTTATCTCCCAAATTTTCATCGAGAACATTGAGTAAATCTTCGCGCCGCTGTTGAACTTGGCCATAAGTCATCACATCTTCTTGAGCAAAATCTTCTTTTTGCTGACGAACCTGATCTTTCCTATCGTCTGCTTTTGAAGCCTGTTCCTTTCTACTTGAAAAGACTGCCAGAGCCAGGACAACGAGCACAATAATTAGAAATAAAATTTCCATAATTTATATCCTCAAAAACCAGAGCCTAGTGGATTAATACCGAGAATACCAACCCAGTAGACAGCTACCATTATAGCCAGCACGATCAATGCTGCCGGCCAGCCGACAGTAGCCATACGAATAAAATCTTTTGATTCGAGTTGTCCACTGGCGTAGACAATAGAACTGGCCGGTGTTCCAATTACAAGCCAGTAGGCCATTGATGTAGCGATGGCTAATCCAACTCCTACCAGTATTGGATTTGTGTTTGCAGTTATTGCCATATCCAAAACCACAGGACCAATAACAGCGACAGTTGCACCAGCACTCATTAAATTGGTTAAAATAGCACCAATGACACCAACTAATATAACAAGTCCAACACCTGAATCTAGACCAAGAGGCGCTACGAGGTTCATAATTTGATCAGCGAACCAACTAGAAGCACCGGTGGCTTTAAATACACTTCCTAAACTTATACAGCCAGCATACAGTACAATAACACCCCAACTGACTTTATCTTCATAGTCTTTCCATGATGTCAGACCCAGCAGCATGTAAACCACAGCACCAGATATGGCAACGCCACCAAGTCCTAATGAAAACCCCAGGATATCTCTTGTTACTGATTTATCAACAATCCACAATACCACAACTGCAAGCATTATAAGCGCTACTAGCTTTTGCTTACCAGTCATGGCACCATGTTTTTCGAGATCTTTTTTAATAAGCCCAACAGCTTCGCTTAAATCACTTACTTCGGGCTTAAATAATAGAGGTAGAATAAATGCCATTACAACAGACATACAAGCTGTATAGAATATTCCCATGGAAATCCATTGCATAAAAGATACTTCAATTCCATAATCTGCCAGGAAACCGATCATCAGGGCATTCCTAGCGCCACCTGTGGGGCTCATTGGGCCACCAATCATACACCCCACTGCAATAGTAACCATAAGTAATGTGCCTAATCTAGGTGCAGGCGTAGACTTGTTCGTAAGTGTATACAGTGCCATGGCAATTGGAACATACATTGCAGCCACAGCATGTTCGCCTACAAATGCTGTGGGTATTGCAGTCCCCAGTAAAATTCCAATAACTATCATACGTGTTTTTGTACCAGCCAAATTAATCACCAGCATACCCACCCGTTTATCCAGACCATATTTTACCAGCGTTGCCCCAAGGGCAAGGGAACCAGCGATAAACCATACCGCATCATGGGCGTAGGTTCCGACAATATTCCTCGAATCGGTGATGCCGAAAAATAACTGTACTAGGCCAATTAATAGTGCCACTGCCGGCATGGGCACTGCTTCAGTCGCAAAGAAGACAACACATGTAGATAAAAGGGCAATAATTATCTTGATATGCGTTGCTTTCATAGCGACATCTACACCAGCTTGGCCCTTGAAGAGTTCTTCCGCTTTAAGGACCATAGAATCCGGCATAGGCATAATGAAAGCAATGAGTGCAAACAAAGCCAGACCGATACCCAGCCATTTAAAATCTGTAGTTTTGGCGAAACCGCCGGTGTTGGACTGTTCGTTGTCTTTTTCAGCCATTCGGACAAAGAAAATGAGTTAGTCTGATAAAAAAGGCAAGAAAAAACGACATTCAATCAAATAATTGCTGGTTTGTATATTCCAACATCCTTTTGCTCAACTGCATTCATTTGATGAATTTGAAACGCCTTTTTCATATACTATTATTTCTAGGAGTATTTCTGCATATTTCCAGTGCACAGTCTGGGACAGGATTGTCGCTTGGCATTGATGAATTTCTTTCAAAACCAAGGCCTGAATACCGGGGAAAAAAATTAGGTTTATGCACCAACACTGGCGGGGTAAACCATTCTGGTAAGAGGACTATTCAACTTCTTGAACAGGAATTTGGATTAGATCTGCTCTTAACCTTGGATGACTGGAATAATACAACATCCTTCTCAAATAATCGTACTAGCGCTGTAGCTAAAGGACCTTCACTCGATCAAATTAATATTTCTGGCACACTGCCAGTTCAAATCGCAGAGCTGATTAAAGATCTTGATGCTTTATTTGTGGATCTGCAAGGAATTGGCATACGATCCCAATCCTATACAGTAACCTTACAGCATTTATTACATGCAGGAGGAATAGCTGGTACTTCAATTATAATTCTTGACCGTCCTAACCCATTGGGTGGTGAAATGGTCTCGGGAAATATACCTCAGGAAAGTCTTGAGTATCCCACAAGTTTCATTCCAATTCCTTATCGCCATGGTATGACTATTGGAGAATTGGCGCGTTTATTGAATACGGAAAATGACCATGGTGCAGAATTAATGATTATTCCAATGGATAACTGGCAGGGACAACCATGGTCTGAGATTGGGCTGGACTGGGTGCCAATTTCACCTGGCATTTCTACAGTGGATGATCTTGAACGATTCACTATCACCAGTATATTGGGTGCAGATGGAATCATTGAGAATGGTGTTAGTACGGATCGACCATATGAAATTCTTGTCCACCCCAAGATAACCAGCGGATCGGATATTGTGTTTGCTCTGGATGAATTGGATCTTCCCGGCGTACATATTCTACCGGCAGTATCTGCACCAACTACTGGTCCATTTGCCGGTCAAATTTGTAATGGTATATCGATTACTATCACAGATGTAAATGTACTTGAACCATGGACAGTAGCCATCACAATAGCAGAAAAAATAAAAACCATTTACCCGGATATTGAATTTACGCAATCAGAAAATGCTCTAACTCTGTTTGATAAAGCTGTGGGAAGTACGGAAGTACGAGAAAGTATTGCAACTATGGATTGGAACAGATTATCGCTGTATAAGGCTACCCAGGGAGAACAAGTAATAAAGTTCAAGGAAGTGCGACAGCGCTATTTGATTTATCCGCGACGAAATAATTTCAGTTCCTTGGACATGAAGGTATTATTTGGTTACATCGGATTGATCGTTCTAATTGGTGTGATAGTGGGGAGAAAACAACGGGATACAAAATCATATTTTCTTGGCAATGGACAAATTTCATGGCTAATGATTTCTTTCAGTGTAGTTGCTACTGAGACTTCTGTGCTCACATTTCTTAGTATACCTGGTGTAGCCTATCTCACCAACTTTGGTTTTCTGCAAGTGGCTATAGGCTATATAATTGGACGTATTGTCGTAGCTTGGCTATTTCTACCGCTCTATTATAAAGAAGGAATCCAATCCACATATGAGTTTATCGGCAATAAATGGGGCATAAGTTTCCAGCGCTTTGTATCTACTATTTTTCTATTGATGAGAATTCTCGCTGATGGAGTAAGATTGTTTATGACGGCCATACCTTTAACACTGATTACAGGTTGGTCTTTTGGTGCTTCCATAGCGATAATTGGTCTATTTACACTGATTTATACACTCATTGGTGGTATACGCTCCGTTGTTTACACCGATACTATTCAATTTATTTTATATATTTTTGGTGCAATTTTGACGTTTAATGTTATTAATGAGTTGATTCCTGGTGGGTTGGAAAATATAATATCCATTTTAGAGGAGGCCGGTAAATTTTCTATTTTTCAAGGGTTTTCATCTTCACTATCTGATTTATTGACCAGGCCATATAATTTTATTGCAGCTGTATTGGGCGGATTTCTTTTATCCATGGCATCTCATGGTACGGATCATTTAATGGTGCAAAGGCTGTTGTCTGCGGGGTCAATAAGGGATGGCCAAAAAGCACTAGTTTTAAGTGGTTTTCTGGTATTTCTACAGTTTGCAATATTTTTATTCCTTGGTGCTACCATGTGGATCCTTTATGATGGTTTACCATTAAAGCCAAACCTGGTGTTCCCATGGTTTATTTTAACACATTTACCACCGGGCTTTACAGGATTTCTCGTTGCGGGAATTTTTGCAGCTGCTATGTCAACATTAAGTTCATCAATTAATTCACTGGCTTCTGCCACGGTAGTGGACTGGATAAAGCCAATTAACCCCACTGCTGGTTTGATCACAGCGCGATGGGTATCTATTTTCTGGGCCATAGTTTTGATTGGTGGCGCAATGCTTTTTACATCATCGGAAAGCCCCTTGGTAGAAGTTGGTTTAAGTATTGCCTCAGTGATTTATGGCGCAATTCTTGGATTTTTCATTTTACGGTTGACTAACTGGCACGTGTCGAATAAATCGGTTTTCTGGGGATTTT
>CAJWGZ010000005.1 GCA_913041075.1 uncultured Fidelibacterota bacterium
TGTTCCACTGAAACATGCATATAACTCAAAAGTATGTTCGGTTGCAGGCCAATTAATAATACAAGTACAACCAGAGGTGCCAGGGTAGCAATTTCCCGCGAATCCAAATCAACAAGGGAGGACTGCGTAATGGGGTTTATTTCATTAAGAGCAACTCGGTAATACAACCAGACCATGTAGCACACGCCCAGAACTACACCAAGTATAGAAAAGGCTGCAATAATCATATTTGCCTTGAAAGCACCGCTAATGATCAGGAATTCCCCAATAAAAGCATTCATACCCGGCAAACCGATCGCTGCCAGAGTAAAAATCGTAAAAAACACAATAAAAACTGGAACGGTCTTTGAGAGTCCACCGTAATCTTTAATCATTCTTGAATGTGTTCGCTCATAAATCATCCCAACACACAAAAACAGTGCACCAGTGATTACACCATGATTAATCATTTGAAGGATGCCACCCTCAATACCATTTTGGTTTAAAGTAAAAAGACCAAGTGTCACAAAGCCCATATGGCTGACACTAGAATAGGCGATCAATCTCTTCATGTCCTTCTGCATCAAAGTGACATAGGCACCGTATATAATTGCCGTGACAGATAAAACAAGCAGTGGAATAAAAAGTACTTTTACGGCATGGGGAAACATGGGAAAAGAAAACCTTAAAAAACCATACGCGCCCATTTTCAGCAAAATACCTGCTAGAATAACACTCCCGGCTGTGGGCGCTTCCGTATGGGCATCTGGCAACCAGGTATGGATTGGAAACATGGGCATTTTTACCGCAAAAGCTGCAAAAAAAGCCAGGAACAACCATATTTGAAGTCCTGTGGGGTAGTTTACTTTAGCCAATTCTATTATATCAAAAGTTCTGCCACCGGCGTAGTAGAGTACAATTATTCCAACTAGCATAAGGACACTGCCAGCCAGCATAAAAAGAACAAACTTCACCGCGGCATATATTCTTTGGGAACCTCCCCACACACCTATCAATAGAAACATCGGTATCAGCGTGAGTTCCCAGAAAAGGTAGAAAAGAAATACATTCAGCGAGACGAAAATTCCGATCATCGCAGTTTCCAATATTAATAGAGATATATAGAACTCTTTTGTTTTTGTCTGAATTGCCTTCCACGATACTGATACGCAAAGAATACTTAACAAGGCGACTAGAATTATAAATAATACGCTGATTCCATCTACACCAACCTTGTAGTTTATATTCCATGCCGGTATCCATGAATAAATTTCAACAAATTGCATTTTGTAGGTTGTCTTATCAAAATGTTTGTAAATAGGCAGCGAAACAATAAATGTTGCAACTGTAGTCGCCAGCGCAAACCATTTGATGAAAGGCCCTCTTTTTAAGAACAGCATAATGAGTGCACCGGCCAGCGGAAAAAAAGTGCTTGCCGTCAGAATCGGATAATCAAGGTTATTAATAATAATATCTTCCATCTTGTACCTATTACGGTAATACCATAACGATTATGATCAAGGCAATAAATCCGGCAACCATAACCATTGCATAATGTTGAATCTGGCCACTTTGAGCATTCTTCATCTTCCGGCTGCAGGCTAGAGTTAACTTGCCTAATCCATTCAGCGAACCATCTACAACAACCGTATCTATTACCTTAAATATCTTGGCGGCACCCATTATTGGTTTTTGAATAATAAACTCATAAATCTCACCAATAAAGTTGTACTCAATCCTGTCCAGTGGTTTTGTAAGCCACATTAATACTTTTGCCCCTTTGCGGGGAAACCAATCCGTATCCAAACTTATAGTATCTTCACACCAAAGCTTTTTAAGCAGTAGGAAAAAGCCCAGTTGTGTAAAAAGTAATACCTGCAAAGACTCCCAGATATGATATGCTGTATAAGGTTCAAAATGAACTGTATGTGGCAACAATGCATAGAGCGGTTTATAAAATATCCCCAGCCCTACGCAAAAAAGTGAGCCTATAATCATCGCCAGTTCCATATTAAAAGGTGGTTCTTGGGCTTTAATTCCCCGGTCTTTCCCAAACCAGATAAAATAGGGTACTTTGAGACCGGTATGTAAAAATGTCCCTGCAGAAGCGAGCATTAGTGCCATAAATGCCCAGGTTAAATGCGCTTCACCAAAAGCAGTAACTGTCATAGATTTACTCACAAAACCACTGAATAAAGGAAATGCAGAAATGGAAAGACCCCCGATTACGGTATAGATCATTGTTCTTGGCATAGTTTTATAAAGACCACCGAGTTCCGTCAATTTTGAGATTCCTGTGACATGTAAAACGGAACCGGTACCCATAAATAATAGGGACTTGTAAAGAATATGACAGAAGGCATGTGCGACAACACCATTTATTGCCAGCGGTGTTCCCAAACCAACACCAGCTACCATATAGCCTACCTGGCTAATGATGTGATATGCCAGAAGTCTGCGGGCGTCATTTTCAAGGACTGCATAAACGACGCCGTAAATCGCCATAACAACACCCAGAACTATTAGCATTTCGGAACCTGCACAGACTCGGATCAGGGTATAAACTGCTGTTTTAGTCGTGAAGGCACTCATGAAAACCGCACCTGTAACTGTTGCAGCGGGGTAGGCATCAGGAAGCCATGCACCAAATGGAGGCACGGCCGCATTCACTATAAACCCAATAACAATAAGGAATGAGGCCAGACTTTGTAGATCAGTTGGCCACCACCCGTGAAAGGGCACATACTGGACTGATAAATCACCGCTTGCCGAGTACTGTATTATTATTCCAGCCAACAATATTAGGCCACCGGCAACATGCCATAAAAGATATCTAAATCCAGAATTAATAGAAGCTGGCGACTTGCGAAACCATACAAGAAAAACCGAAGAAAAGGCCATCATTTCCCAGAATAAGAATAAAGTTAGAAAATCACCTGCAAATGTTACCCCCAAAGATCCGCCAACGTAGTAGAAGGCAGCAAAATGTTCACCATCATTCTTTACATGGATAGAATAGATTACTCCGATTACACCCATGATCGTGAATATATACGCAAACACTTTACTCAGCTTATCCACCTCTCCAAACGTCAACTTCCAATTCAGAAATTCATAGACACCATATGTGCCATACGGCATAACGACTACCGCAAAAAAGGCCAGTAGAGAAACAGCAAGCATATAGCCCTGCTTAACCTTTCCCTTGAATAAGGGGATCAACAGTCCTCCTAGGATATATAATACTGAAGGATGTAAAAATTGGATGTTAAAAATTTCACTCATCATAATAATTCTCATCCTGCATAAGCCCCATATGTCCTACCCATTTGGACACGATAATAATTAATACACAGGCGATAAAGCCGAATAAAGACCAGAAACCGGGGACTTTATCTCCAAAAAAGTGAATTTCATGGCGAGGAATAATAAAATCCACTACAATGAGTATAATCAGTGCACCGTAGGCAATTTTCTTTACTGCCTTTGTCTTTAGTAACTCTATTATATCTAATAATTTCATTTGACTACCATTTCAGCTAATTGCACAATAAAGTCGGGATATAAACCCAATAGTACGCTCACTATCGCAGTTAATGTGAGTGGAACTACTAAAAATGGGTTTTCTTTTAGATCCCCATCGTCAGATGAATCATTATGTTCTGAATTTGAATTTTCCTTACTAAAAAATGCCTTATATAGAATTGGAACAAAGTATGCCGCATTCAGAAACGAGCTCACCAGTAGTACAGTAAGTACGACCAAACTGTGGCGCTCTAAAGAACCAATAACAAGATACCATTTTGTAATAAATCCAGATACAGGCGGAATACCTATCATGCTCAGAGTAGCAATTGCAAAGGCAGCCATTGTCCAAGGCATTTTCTTCCCAATGCCACTTAATTGACTAACTTCAGTCTTATGGGATGAGACATAAATTGAACCAGCGCAGAAAAAAAGGGTAATCTTTGAAAAGGCATGGTTGGTAATATGAATTATACCGCCCACCATCGCACTTGGCGTAAGCAAAGCAGCACCCAAAATAATATAAGAAAGCTGGCTGATAGTTGAAAAAGCCAGCCGCGCCTTCAGATTATCCTTACTCAGAGCAATAAGAGAAGCGGTAATAATAGTAAATGATGCAAAAGTGATTACAAATACATCCACACCAATATCCAACATCAAATCGGTACCGAAGATAAAAAATATTACCCGAAGAATGGTAAAGACCCCAGTTTTAACCACCGCGACGGCATGCAGTAATGCGCTGACTGGGGTAGGAGCCACCATTGCAGCCGGAAGCCAGCTGTGGAAAGGCATGATGGCACTTTTGGCAAACCCAAAAAAGAAAAGCACAAATATTATATACAGCAATTCGGGATTTACTGATTGAACAACTGCTGGAAAGATTCCTGTTTTTGAAAATTCAAGTGTACCTGTCAGATTGTAGGTTAGAATTATAGCTACTATTAAGAAAGCTTTCGCTGTTCCAAGTAAATAGATGGCATACTTTCTGCCACCCGCCTTTGCTTCTTGATTCCCTTTGTGAGCCACCAGCGGGTAGGTAATAATTGTCAATACTTCATAGAAAAGAAACATCGTAAACAGGTTCGCTGAAAATGCAACACCGATTGTGGCCGAAAGCGCTACTGCAAAACAGGCAAAATAACGTGTCTGCGAGTGCTCATTAGTAGACCGCATATACCCGATTGAATAAAAAGAAGTTGCAATCCAAAGTATAGAAGCGCCCATTGCGAACAAAAGTCCAAATGCATCAACTCTGAAAGCGATCTCGATGCCAGGCAGGATATTAAACAGTGAATAAGATATTGTTTTTTTATCATAAACGACAGCTGGGATCATAGATAAAACAATTACAAGTTTCAAAACACCTGCAATAATAGACCATGATTCCCTCAGGTTAGGTTTTTTCCCAGTGCCAATAATTATCAAGGCGCCTACTGCAGAAACAAGAACCGCCAGTAAAGGTTTAATAGATACGATAGTTTCCACGAGCACTCTAATTCTTCATCAAATTAATTTCATCAATATTCACTGTCTGGCGATTTCGGTAGAGAGCGATAATGATTGCTAGTCCCACCGCCACCTCTGCAGCAGCCAGTGTCATTACAAGAAAGACAAATACTTGACCGTCTACACTGTTATAGTAACGGGAGAAACCGACCAAGGCCAGGTTGACTGCATTTAGCATAAGTTCAATTGACATGAAAATGGTGATGGCATTACGCCGAAATAAAACACCCAAAACACCGATGGAAAAAAGAATCATGCTTAAAGCAATGACATGTTCAAGAGGTACGACCATCAGATCTTCCTTTTAGCCAAATAAACTGTTCCAATTAAAGCTACGAGCAACAAAAGTGAAGCAACTTCGAAGGGGAGCAAATATTTGGAAAAAAGTGCTTCTCCGAGCACATGAATACCGCCAGCTGAAAATGTATCACCCGGCTGATGCAACACCCCAGGTTCATGTAACATAATCAAAATAATCCCAAAAAAGAAAAGAGCTACCATCAATACGGATAAGGCGCGCTGCAAGTACATAAATTTTGGTAGTGCATCCTCGTGCCCCAAGTTGAGTAGCATGATGGCAAATAAAAAAAGAACCATAATTGCACCAGCATAGATAAATACCTCAAGAACAGCGAGAAAATATGCTTCCAATAGTAGATAAAGAACCGCGAGAGCAAAAAAACAAAGTACGAGTAAGATGGCACTGTAGACAGCATTCCTATTCAAGACTACAAAGATTGCTGAAGCTACTGCAATTGTAGCTGTTAAATAAAATAGGAATGAAAGCGACATTTTATTCTTGAATTAGATTTGTCTGATATCTATTTCTGAGGCTCTTGGCTATCGTTTTTTCGTGAATAATATTTCTGATCTTTGGTCAATTCAAAAACTTCTAATAAACCATCTTTGTCAATTATGAGGTCTTCCCTGGTATAATCAGAAAAATCATAAATTTCCGTTAACTCAATTGCTTCCTCCGGACAGGCCATTTCACAAAAGCCACAAAAAATGCACCGTAATAAATCGATATCAAAACGAACAGGGTATCTTTCATTTCCTTCGTCCCAAGGTGAAGGACCAGGAATTATGTGAATGCAGTCTGCAGGACAAGCAGCAGAACACATTTCACAGGCTACGCATTTGATTCGACCTTCTGGAAATTTATTCAAGCGGTGGAGACCACGATACCCTTCCGGTGGAATATGATATTCATCTGGATATTGAATTGTTACTTTTCTCCTAAAGAAATGCTTGATTGTTACCATCAGCCCTTTCACCAAAGCAGGGATGTATAGCTTATCCCAAAAAGTTGGTTCGTATGATTTAATAATCGTAGCCATTATTTCAATGCCGCTAGTGTGAGATACCCACCAGTGATGAAAATATTTATCAGTGATAATGGAAGTAAAACTTTCCACCCAAGTTTCATTAATTGATCATAGCGGAAACGTGGAAATGTCCATCGAATCCATATAAAGAGAAAAAGGAAAAAGCCCATCTTCAAAATAAAAGACGCCACAGAAAGCATCGCCCCCCATATTCCTAGTGATTTCTCATCAAGTAAAGGAACATCCCAGCCACCAAAAAATAGCGTAACCGTTAATGCGGCAGCTGTGATCATATTTGCATATTCGGACATAAAAAACATTGCAAATTTCATACTACTGTATTCCGTGTGGTACCCTCCCACCAACTCCTGTTCTGCTTCCGCAAGATCAAATGGAAGCCGATTGGTTTCTGCATAGGTAGCAATTAAAAAAATTAGAAAAGCTAGTGGTTGTTTGAATACGTACCATGATAAGAGATGGCCTTGCTGATCTGCAACAATATCATTTAATCTTAGTGAACCAGACATCAGGATTATACTCACAACTGATAGTCCTAATGCAAGTTCATAACTGATTAGCTGTGCAGATGATCTTAACCCACCAATCAAGGTATATTTACTATTTGACGCCCATCCTGCAAGTACAATACCATAGACACCAATACTGGTTAAGGCGAGGATATAAAGAATCCCTATATTTACGTCAGCTACTTGTAGGATGATATCCCGATCAAAAAGGGTAATAGTAGAGCCGAAAGGAATGACAGCAAAAGTCATCAATGCAGGAATAAGCATAATTACCGGCGCCAGTAAGTATATAGGTTTATTCACCCCATCTGGTATAATGTCTTCTTTCATAAGGAATTTTATACCGTCAGCAATTGGCTGGAGAAGTCCCTGTGGTCCAACGCGGTTTGGCCCTAGTCGACCTTGCATAAAAGCGGACACTCTTCTTTCAGCATAAACCATTATTAGCACAGCAAGCAAAGTTCCTGCAAACACAAGTAACACCTTTACACAAATGATAAAAAAGCTCAAAAAATCCATTATTTAGAAGCTATTCCATTTAATGATAAACCTTTATCTCCCAGGTTGAAAAAAGACACATCTTTATAAGCTGGAATCTTTTCACCCATTTTCTTCATTACCTGGCTAACATCTGTAAAGATCTGCGCATTATTATCTAGTGCTTTCAACGCCATCATCAGAATTTCCCAATCAGCGCGGGATTCACCTTTTATTGGTAAAGATGGCCGCAGCCACTGAACACGACCCCCATCATTGGTTATAGTTCCCTCGCGCTCAAAGGGTGCTAGGCCAGGTAAAATAATGTTGGCTGATTGTGCTAACATCGTCATCCTATAGGTTTGCACAACTACAAAATCCATTTTAGACAAAATACTTTTCCAGACCTCATCAAAATCTCTATCAACCCCATCATCCAAAATATATATTGTCCGTATGTTCTGCTCATCAATGTCTGAAATCAAATCGTCCACATTTCCCGGGCAGACATCGTTCATACCGTTTCTATTCGGAGAGCGGTCACTGCTAATTCGGAATCCTGATGGGTAATTAATTTCTTCACCATCAATTTGAGAGAGATTACCGAGTATGCCATCCACCATTAGTCCGAGCATAAAATTTGTTTCATTGGTGTGGTAGGGAGACGTAACGCCAGCCACTTTTCCTCCTGCTCTCTTCAGTCTATCCACTGTTTCCTGAATAGCTTCTTCCCATTCGAAAGATACAAATGAATCGCCCTCTCGAATCATGGGTTGGGTAACTCGTTCAATTTCTTCAAAGCGATGAAAGCCATATCTACCAATATCACACATAAAGTAACCATTCACATCATGGTTTTCCCGCGGGGTTAATCGGAATATCTGATTGGTTTGAGAAAACACATCAACATTGCATCCAACACTACAATCCTGGCACACAGACGATTGTTTTTTCAGGTTCCAGATACGATTCTTATGGATGTAGTCGGTGCTTAACAGTGCGCCTACCGGACAAATATCTGCAACATTACCTGCTAATAGGTTGTCAAGAGGCTTTTCTTCCAAAGCTGCAACTTTTGTGTTGTATCCACGGGCTTCAACAAATAATTCACTGGTACCTGAAATTTCTTGTGTGAAACGAACACAACGACTACATAGAATACAACGATTATGGTTAATAACAATCTGTGATCCAAGATATTCATTTGATCGTACCCTTTTATTTTCCTCGAATCGGCTGTGGGCATTACCAAATTTGAAAGAGTAGTCTTGAAGATAACATTCACCAGCTTGATCACATACAGGACAATCGAGAGGATGATTTAGCAGAAGAAATTCCAGTATATTTTTTCTCTCTTGGACCACAAGATCATTCTGAGTATGCACCACCATATCATACTTGCCGTCTACCTTGCGATCTGGATGGACATCGCCAACAAATGTATTGCATGATACTTGCAGTTTGGGCATTCCTTCTACCTGCACAAGGCACATCCTACAGCTACCAACAACCTCAAGTGCTGGGTGGTAGCAGTAGTGTGGTATTTCTATGCCATTAGCCTCAGCTGTTTCCAGAACTGTGGCACCACTTTGGACCTGAATTTCTTTATCATCTATTTTCAATAAAGGCATTAGGCAACCGCTTTTTCTTCCGGCAAATATTCTAGAAATTCAGCTTTGAATTTCTCCACAAGACTTCTTACTGGCCAAGCTACTGCTTCACCAAATGGGCAGATGGTCTTACCATAACTGCCTTTTGAAAAATCAATAAGACCACCGATGTTATCGGTAATTTCAAAAAGCATGTCTATATCGTTTGGCTTACCGCCACCATTAACTAACCGGGTTAGCATTTTCACCAGCCATACAGTACCTTCTCTGCAGGGGGTACATTGGCCACAAGATTCATGAGCATAAAACCGGGCAATATTGAGACATGCCTGTACCATATCTACTGTTTCGTCCATCACTATAACACCAGCAGATCCTAGCATGCTTTTCTTTTCTACCAAATCCTCAAAATCCATCTTTACATCCAATGCTTCCTCAGCTGTGAGAATTGCCGATGAGGAACCGCCGGGAAATACAGCTTTTAATTGTTTGTCATCTGGAATGCCCCCTGCCTTTTCGTAAATCAGTTCTTTCAAAGATATGCCCATAGGCTCTTCGTATACACCGGGTTTATTTATGCATCCCGAGATACAGAAAAGTCTTGGCCCTGGGCCTTTCTCAGGCCCAATTGATTTAAACCAGCTGGATCCACGGTTTATGATATGAGGAATACAGGAAAGGGTTTCGACGTTATTCACTATCGTAGGGCTTTGGAGATAGCCCTCGATCGCTGGGAAAGGCGGCTTAATTCTTGGCCATCCTCGTTTACCCTCAAGCGATTCAATCAACCCCGTCTCTTCACCACAAATATAGGCCCCAGCTCCTCTGTGAATAACAATGTCCAAATTATAATTAGACCCAAGAATATTTTGGCCAAGGATGTTATTTTCATATGCTTCAGCTATTGTCTTTTCCAATATTTTGTATTCTTTGTAAAATTCCCCGCGAATATAAATAAAGGATGTATGACAACCGATGGCGTAAGCAGCAATGATCATACCTTCCAGCATTTGATGCGGTGCTTTATTCATGAGTAACCGATCCTTAAAAGTTCCAGGTTCGCTTTCATCTGCATTATTGATCAGATATTTAGGTTTATTTGAATCCTTTGGGATAAATCCCCATTTCACACCGGTTGAAAAACCTGCACCGCCCCTGCCGCGAAGGTTTGAATCTTTCACTTCCTGGGTAACATCCTCAGGCTTCATTTTTAGTATTTTCTCAAGGGCAGTGTATCCCCCAACACTTTTGTAAAATGAAAGCGTATGGCAATCAGGTTGACCAATATGCTCTGTAAGGACTGGTTTAAATGTATTCATTCAAAAGACTCAAGTAATTTGTCAAAGTTTTGTGTAGATAAACCTTCATGATATTCTTTATTTATTTGTACAACTGGGGCAGTCCCACAAGATCCTAAGCATTCTACTTTCATGAGTGTAAAGCGATCATCAGCCGTTGTTTCGCCAGGCTTGATTTCATACTTATCCATTACATGATCTACCAGGGAATCGGCACCGTTCAAACTACAAGAAAGTGTCTGGCAAACTTGAATGATATGGCGACCTTGAGGTTTCGTATATAACATGGTATAAAAAGAAACGCAGTCCATCACAATGGCTGGATGGCAATCAACCAAATCAGCGATAGTATTAATTACACTATTAGAAATGTATCCATGCTGTGACTGCGCTAAATGTAGCAATGGCAAGGTGGCAGATTTTTTATCTGGATATTGGGAAAAAATTTGTTCTACCCTTTCCGGGTCTACAAAAGTAAATCCTTGCATCGATTTACCGTTGGAATTCATCGGTCCAATTCTCCTGCGATAATATTTATACTTCCAAGAATCGCTGGTGCATCTGAAAGCATATGTCCTTCTATCAGTTTTGAAAATATTGAATAGTTTATCAGCGATGGTGGCCTTGTGCGAACCCGATAGGGTGTACGGTTTCCATCACTTACAATATAATATCCTAGTTCACCATTGGGTGATTCTGTTGCCACATAGGCTTCACCGACAGGTGGATTCATACCTCTGTTCGGCATGGTAACTTCAAAATGATAAATCAAACCTTCAATCGAGTTATAAACTTCATCTTTCGGAGGTAGGCTAAATCCAAAATCCGGGTCAATGCTCACATCTCCAGTTGGCATTTTATCCAATGACTGCCTGCATATATTTATACTTTGGCGAATTTCCTCCATCCGCACTAGATACCGATCAAAAACATCACCATTTAAAGCAATGGCAACGTCAAAATCAAAATCTTCATAACTGGAATATGGTTCATTCACTCTGATATCCCAATCTATGCCGGATGCTCTTGCCATGGGTCCAGAGATACCATAAGAAATAGCATTCTCTTTTGAGATGATACCAATATTTTTTGTCCGATCATGCCATATTCGATTCTTAGTTAATAAAGTTTCTATATCATTGGCAATTTCATCTACTTCATCTAAAACTTTTAGAACAGCCTTGTCATATCCATCCGGTATATCTCGCATCAGACCTCCAACAAGAGTATAACTGGTGGTAAGACGAGTCCCAGTAGCTATTTCAAAAAGATCATAAATGTCCTCTCTCGCCCTGAATCCATAAAGAAATGCAGTCATTGCTCCTAAGTCCACAGCCAGCATACCCACATTTAATAGATGATCAGCAATCCGGCTCAATTCACACATCAAAACACGGATATACTCCGTTCGTTTGGAAACTTCTAGTTCCATCAATTTTTCTGCTGCTAAGGCATAAGCCACATTATTACACAGGGGCGACAGATAATTCATTCTGTCTGTTATAGTAATATACTGGTTGAAATCCAAATCTTCACCCAGCTTTTCGAATCCAGAATGGAGATAACCGATTTCTGGTATTGCCTTCATTACAGTTTCACCTTCCAGTTCCATAATTATCCGTAGTGTTCCATGGGTCGACGGGTGATGAGGCCCAAAATTGAGGATCATTCTGTCCGTTTCAAGTTGCTGTTCTGTAACTCTAGTCATTTTGTTCGTTTTTGTTTTTGTATGCCCCGATCAATCACAGGAAAATCATATCGTTCTTTGCGACCCAACCTAGGATAGTCTTTTCTCAATGGGTACCCTTCATAGTCATCTGGATTCATAATACGGATCAAATTCGGATGTCCTTCGAACTTTATGCCAAATAAATCAAATACTTCACGTTCCTGCCAGTCTGCTGTTTTCCACAGTAATTCTATAGAAGGTAATACTGGATTATCTTCAGGCACATACGCCTTTACTGTCACGCGTTCTGCTGAAGCATGGGAAAGCAGATGGTACACAACAGCAAAACGTTCAAAGCCTCCAAGTGTTAAGTTATCAGTTGCTGTGAGATCAGCTAAAAAGTTGAATCCCGCATCCTTAAATATCTTCAGCACATCTATAATCCTCTGGCCATTGATATGAATAATTTTTTCACCGGCAAATTCCGTCAGACCAAAAACATAATCGGAAAATGAATCTTCTATCTGGGAAAGCGTTTTTTCTAAAGACATCTATTTAGAAGATGAAAGTGCGTAGTCAGACAGTTTCTCTTTATCTATCAAATTTTGGATTTTCATTAGACTTTCTACAACACCTTCCGGTCTTGGTGGGCAGCCAGGTACATATACGTCAACTGGAATAAAATTATCTATACCCTGGATCACACTATATGTATCAAATACACCTCCAGTGGATGCGCAGGCTCCCATAGAAATTACCCATTTTGGCTCCGGCATTTGTTCGTATATGCGGATAAGTACTGGCATCATTTTAATAGAAATCCTACCAGCAACAATTAATAAGTCTGATTGTCGCGGTGAAAAACGGATCGCTTCCGCACCAAAACGGGATATGTCCGTGCGCGCCGCCAACACTGCCATAAACTCAATCCCACAACAGGCTGTACCAAAGGGCATTGGCCAAAGTGAATTCTTTCTGCCCCAGTTTATAGCACTTTCAAGCGTTGTGGTTAATACATTCGATTTAATATCATCGTGATTCATAAAAATATTTTATTATAACAAGGATTATCTAGAAATGATAATTCACCTTCATGGTAAAATAACATTCCGTTCTACCCACAATTCCTTTTATTCCCAATCCAATGCTCCGTTCCGCCAAACATAAACAAAACCAAACGCTAGGATAGCCAGAAAAACAACCATTTCAAAAAAAATAAAGGGACCTGCTGAAAGGAAATCTTTGAATACCACGGCCCATGGATAAAGAAAGACAATCTCAATATCAAAAATAATAAACAGTAAAGCTATTAGGAAAAAACGAATTGAAACTCGAATTCTCGTGTCTCCTACTTGATCTATACCGGATTCATAGGGCATCATTTTTACTGCGTTCGGTACGCGTGGACCAAAAAGATGGGTTGCAATGAGACTCACAAATGCAAACCCGGCAGCAACAAGAAATACAATTATAATAGGGAAATAGTTTTCAACCATAATATGAGTTATTTATAGCAGCACTAAATTTACATCTGTATCATTTAGCCAACAAAGAGTCGAATATCACAGAATGCCCGCATCAATAAGCGCCAGCAATATTTAAGGTGTATGTAAATCCTGACATTTAGTGATTGATAAATTTGTTAATTATATCCCAAAAATAGGGGCAATATTACAGCGCCTGTACAAATAATAACAAACTCTCTTTTACCCATCCCAATACTGGCACCCAATAAATACCAAAAAACACAGATGGTATTGCTAATAATAGAAAAATCATGGTCATGGAAAAAGATGGTACTGCTATAACATCACTTGGTTCACCAGTAAGATACATTGCTTTCACAACACGCATATAATAGTACAGTGATACTACTGTATTAAGCGCACCAAAGAAAGCCAGCCAGTAAAATGCTGGTCCAGCATTAATTACAGCGGCAAAGAGATAAAATTTACCTATGAACCCAACCGTTGGCGGCAGACCAGTAAGCGAAAACATGAAAATGGTCATAACAAGCCCAACAATAGGCATGCGCCAGCCTAACCCGTTAAAGTGTTCGAAAGTTTCTCCACCCTCTTTCTCGATCACGTAAATCAGCACAAAAAATGCGCCCAGATTCATAAACAGATACATCACCAGATATATCATAATACCAAAAACGCCTTCCGAAGATGTTGTAGGTAAGGCCATGAGCATATAACCAGCATGAGCAATACTGGAATAAGCCAACATTCTTTTTACGCTTGATTGCTGGATTGCGACCAAATTCCCCATGCTCATAGTAATTACCGAAATGATGCCCAACAATTGTGGCCAGGAGAAACTCACGGTAGAAGACCAACCCATCCCGCTCAATGAAGCGCCATCGACAAACACCTGATTAAAGAAGCGAATCATCAGGGCAAAACCCGCGGCTTTGGGTGCCACAGATAAATAAGCTGTAATCGGAGTTGGTGATCCTTCATAAACATCAGGTGTCCAAAAATGAAAGGGAACTGCGGATATCTTGTAGCCAAAACCAGCCAGTACAAAAACACTGGCAATTGTTAAGGCTAGATCAGCTGAACCATCGAGGGCTTTGACAGCATCCCTGATTTCAAAATAATTCGTGGTACCCGTCAATCCAAAAATAATGCTGAGGCCGTACAGCATAATGCCTGATGAAAATGCACCATAAATAACATATTTTAATGAAGCCTCATTAGAGCGGGGATTATTCTTTAAATAGCCGGCCAGGATAAACGACATGAGCGACACAACTTCTATGGATAAATAAACCATTATCAGATCAATGGCACTAGCCATAAGAAACATACCAAATACCATCACTGCCAGCAGTGCATAATATTCTCCGGTATGATAGCCCTTAAACTCATTGCTATTACGGCTGATCACAATGACCAGTATGGTGGCTACAATAACAATTGATTTAATAAAACTAGCAAAAGGATCAAAAGCCAGTGTATCCATAAATAACGTGGTGGGAGAATGCTTGGTGATAGCCACTGCAATTAAAGTGAGCAATAGTCCCAGTGTGACCCAGTTACTGACCTTTTTAGATTGCTGCGATTCCGAAAATATATCGATAATAATTGCCAGCAATATCGTACCTGAAAGGATCAATTCAGGCCAGTAAAGAGAGAGGCTTTGTAGGTTACTCATACTACAAATGCATGCTAGAAAATGCCGGCTATACCTCCAACTATAACAACTTGATCGATCAATACATTCATGGTCTCTTTGATCATATCCAGAAACGGTCTGGGGTAAATACCAAGAAAAATTGTGATTGCCAATAAGGGTACCACAGTGAAAAGTTCACGCCGATTAATATCGACCAGTCCTGTATACTTTTCATTCAATTTGCCAAAAAACATCCGTTGGAAGGCCCACAGGAAATAGGCAGCATTTAGCAAAATACCAATTGTGGAAATTATTACGATGGTACGGAATACAGGGAAGGCACCGATGAAACACATGGCTTCACTGACAAACCCAGACAGGCCAGGTAAACCTAACCCTGCAAAAAATGCCAGGGCAACAATTCCGCTGTAAACCGGCATTTGTGCCGCTAGTCCGCCAAAACCTTCAATATCACGATGGTGTGCCTGATCATAGATCACACCCACTAGAATAAAGAGCATGGCCGAGATGGTACCATGATTAAACATCTGAAATACCGCCCCATTGATACCAGCCTGTGCGGCCATCAAATTTGAGCCATTCGCAGCACCGCCGGCAATGACTGCCGCCATACCCAATAAGAGGAAACCCATATGACTAATACTAGAATAGGCGACCATTTTCTTCAGGTCTTTTTGCGCCAGGGCACACATGGCACCCCACAACACATTGATCATACCCAGAACTGCAAAAGCACCCGCGAACCACCAGACTGCGTCCGGCAGCATAGTGTAATTAATCCGCAGCATACCATAAACACCCAATTTTAGCAGAATACCGGCCAGCACCACTGAAATAGCTGTGGGCGCCTCTACGTGGGCCAACGGAAGCCAGGTATGAAATGGAAAAACAGGAACTTTAATGGCAAAACCAATAAATAGTAACACCCAAATCACCTTGATGGCGCTCATACCCCACCAGACGACACCATCCAGGGCGAAAGGTGCTCGTTCCATCATGAGCAACATATCAAATGTTTTTCCACATGCAAAATAGAGCGCTAGTAAGGCAATCAGCATGAGGACAGAGCCAAATAAAGTATACAGAAAAAATTTAATCGCTGCATATTCTCTTTGCGGTCCACCCCACATTCCAATCAGGAAATACATGGGCAATAACATTACTTCCCAGAAAACATAGAATAGGAAAAAATCCAGGGATAGGAATACACCCATTATACCAGTATCTAATAATAGAAATAACGCAAAATACCCTTTCACGGCGCGATCGATATTCCAACTCACGAAAACGCCCAGAAAGGCTATTAATGCATTCAAGGCGACCATCGGCAAGCTTAGCCCATCGATGCCAAGAATATAGGCGATGCCCAACGATGGGATCCATTCAGCACGTTCCATAAATTGAAATGATCCATCGGTCGGATTAAATGTTATCCATATCATTACTGCAACAAGTAATTGGATTCCAGTGGTTACTGCTGCTATTTTTTTAATAAGATCCTGTTGACCCCTGGGAACAAACCCAATAGCAACCATCCCGATAATTGGAATCCAGATAATCCAGCTTAAAATGTTATCCATTCGAGTTTCCTAATCGTTTCACGGTTAAAATGATTGAAAAATTACTATAATAACTACCCCAAACAGGGCAAAGAGCATATAGTTTTGCAAACGGCCAGTTTGGACTTCTTTCAATGTTGACCCGGCCTTGCTCATGGATCTTCCCAACCCATCGACTATAGTTTGATCCAGCCCATCATAGTCTGTACGTCCCGTAAGGAATGAAAGCCACTTAGTCACATGGCCAAAGCCATTGATGAAGTACTTGTCATACAATTCCCAATCGATGAATGAGATTCGGTCCGCAAGACGTAACAATGGCTGGTATAGATATTTATCATAATTTTCATCAAAGAAATATTTATTCAAGGATAGATTATAATATGGTGTGAGCTTTTCTGCCCAGGCATCAGCTGATATACGTTTTTTCAGATAAACCGACCAAGAAAGGAAGATGCCAAGAGCTGCAACCAGAGTTGAAAGGATCATTGTCAACGTATGGCTATGATGTATCCCTTCTGCTATTTCATGGGCGCTAGGGTTCCCAGGGACCATTGAATCTTTGGCCTTAACCAATTCCATGAACCAACCATGGTCAGAAAGGGGATTGAAATATGGTAGCGTATAGAATATGAAGACGCTGAGCGTACTTAGCAGGACCAGAGGAAAAGTCATTTCTTTGGGTGATTCATTAATATCATCATAAAGTTCCGGCAATTTTGGTTCATTGTGGAAGGTCATGAAAATCAGTCTGAACATGTAAAAAGCAGTGATCAGGGCAGCCCCAAAGCCAAAAATTGGTAACAGAAAATGCTGCGGATGATGGGTTCCAAATGCCAGTGTACCCGCCAGGATCGCGTCTTTTGATAAAAAACCTGAGAATAAGGGTACACCGGATATTGCTAAAGCGGCTACTACCATGGTCCAATAGGTTACCGGCATCTTCGATTTAAAACCACCCATATTGCGCATATCCTGCGGATCAGTATCATGATCATGTTTGTTATGCAGGGCATGATGCATGGCATGGATCACACTGCCGGAACCATAGAAAAGACACGCTTTGAACATAGCATGTGTCACCAGGTGAAAAAATCCGGCGATGTAAGCACCTGTTCCCACAGCTAATATCATATATCCAAGTTGACTGACCGTGGAATAGGCCAATACCTTTTTAATATCGTTTTGCGTAATAGCAATTGTGGCTGCAAAAATAGCCGTGAACCCGCCAACATACGCAATGAACAGAAGTGCCTCAGGTGTAAATATTGGAAATAGCCGTACCGTTAGAAAAACACCTGCTGCCACCATTGTTGCCGCATGCATCAGGGCGGAAACCGGTGTGGGGCCTTCCATGGCATCCGGTAGCCAAATGTGTAGCGGGAATTGAGATGATTTTCCAATGGCTCCCATGAAAAGACCAATGCCGGCCAGGGTAAGCAGTGTGCCGGCCATATCGCCCTGGGCCACACCCTGAAAAATTTCTCCATAATTAAACGTACCCAGAGCAGTAAAGATCAGCATGACGCCGATAAAGAATCCTATATCACCGACCCGGTTTGTCAGGAAGGCCTTCTTGCCGGCATCCGCGGCAGAATCTTTTTCAAACCAGTGACCGATAAGCAGATAAGAACTGACGCCAACTAGTTCCCAAAATATGTAAAGTGAAAAAAGGTTATTGGCCAGGACAATGCCGTTCATACTAAAGGTGAACAATCCCAAATAGGCATAATATCTTGAATATCTAATGTCCCCTGCCATGTATTTGATTGAAAATACATGGGTCATTGTGGATATAAGGGCTACAACCAGTAACATCACTATCGTGATATTATCGATCAAAAAACCCAACTCAATTCGGAAGGCACCTAGATCCATCCATTCAATTGAAGCTTCATGGCTAAACCCGGGGTCATGGGAAAGCAGCATACTACCAAACATAGCCAGTGATAAAATTAGTGTGATAAGGACTGAACCTATTGCTACCCAGTCACCTTGCCGCGGTAAACGCTTACCTACTAGGATCAAAATAATGAATGACAATAATGGTAAAAAGAGGATCCCCAGGGCGTAATTGATCAACATATCACCGGTCACAATTTTAACTGCTGCGCTTCATCAATATTTACCGTCTGAAGATTATTAAATATGTTTATAATAATAGCAAGAGCAACAGCTGCTTCTGCTGCTGCCATTATGATTACGAAAAGAGCAAAAACTTGTCCAGATAGGTTCATGCCCCCAAAGCGGGCAAAGGCAATAAAATTAATATTGGCCGAGTTCAATATCAGTTCAATGCCCATCAAAACAGCAATACCGTTACGCCGTGTGATTACGCCGTATAGACCCAGAGAAAAAAGGATGGCACTGATAAATAAATATGTTTGCAAACTATCCATTAATCCACATTTCTCGAAAGCATAGCAGCCCCAATCAACGCACCCAGAAGCAGTAGGGACGCAACTTCAAAGGGCAGTAGGTATTTCATCATCAACAGCGTGCCTATACCATCGACAGTTTGGGCTGGTTCGAGAGCCGTTTTTTCCAACCACGGTGTTCGACCAATCATGACCACCAGAAAACTCAAAACGCTTAAAGCAACTAAAACACCTGCACCACGCTGTAGACTTGTGTGAGAAATATTCACTGAAGTTATTTTGTTCGTTAGCATGATCCCAAAAATCAACAAGACCAGGATGCCGCCAATGTAGATCACGATTTGGACAGCTGCCATAAAATCCGCCCACATAAATATGTACAGACCGGCCACACCAAAAAAGGTGAACAATAATGCAATGGCGGAATAAAGTAACTGTTTACCCTGTACTACCATAAAGGCAGAGCCAAGCGTGATGGCTACAATCAAGCCAAAAGCAAAATCTGGCATTTAACCTTCCACTCCTTGCGGTTTAGTCGTCGCGTTTTCAAGATCTTCACCGGAAACTTTTTTTGCGAAGCGATAGATCAGATCATTGCGATCATACTCAGAAAACTCATAATCGATATCGTGCTTTTCTGCGTTGGGACCACCGGTCATATAAATGCATTCTTCCGGACAAGGATATACACAAAGGTTGCAATAGCAACACTCTGTCATATCAATATCGAACCGAGTAACAACCATCGCCTTTCTCGTTCCAAAAGAGGTAATCCCCTTGTGCCGGATATTTGGTATATCTTCACCTCTATTGGGTACCTTTACTGTATCAATCTTTATGCAATCTACCGGACAGGCACGCTCACATTTTAGGCAACCAATACAATCATCTATATCCACATGCAGACGCGACCTGATAACATTATATTTATTGTGGTCAAATCCGATATCACGTTCTGGGCGGGGCCAACGCTCTTCCGGGTATTGCAAGGTTACGTTGTCACGGCGAATGGCCAACATATGGCGCCATGTCACTCCCATGCCAGTCAGCATGGTAGAGACTGTTTCCCAAATAGTTGTTAAATATTTTATCATAGTTCTATCCTAAAGTTAAATACCAAATACCAACACCAAAGATGTTCACCAATGCGATCGGAGTAAACCCTTTCCAGCAAACACTCATTAGCTGATCCACCCGTAATCTTGGAAATGTCCACCGAAACCAAATCATCACAAATATCAAAAACATAGTCTTACTCATGAACCACCACAAGCCCCAGGCAGGACTATTGAACAATCCAGGTATGGGACTTTGCCATCCGCCGAGAAATGCAGTTGCAGCTACACCAGCTACTACAAACATATTTGCATACTCACTTAAAAAAAAGAATGCATAGCGCATACCAGAGTATTCCGTAAATGCACCAGCCACCAGTTCTGATTCAGCTTCCGGTATATCAAAAGGTGTGCGATTACATTCAGCTATTCCGCTAATGAAAAAAATGAAAAAAGCTACAAACGTAAAGGGATTATTAAATATTAACCAGTTGGGTAAAAAACCCCAGATCAAACCGCTCTGGTATTGTATAATACCCTGCATACTCATTGTACTGGTCAGCATAATCACCGCAATTATTGACAGTGCAACAGGAATCTCATAACTAATAATTTGCGCGGCCGAGCGCATAGCGCCATACAGGGACCACTTATTATTTGAACTCCATCCTGCCATAATCAAACCAATCACTCCAAGGGAACTGACTGCCAAAATGTAAAAAACACCAATATTCATATCTGCAATAATAAGAGTCTGGCTAAATGGCAGTGCTGAAAAAGCAATAAATGCTCCAATAAAAACAATGAAAGGCGCCAAGATAAAGAGCTTTTTATCAGCTGCGGCCGGAATGATATCTTCTTTTAAAATCAATTTTAATGCATCAGCAATGGGCTGCAGTAATCCCCAGCGCCAAGCATGAAGTCCCACACCTTGACCCATCGGTCCTACTTTATCCTGCATAAATGAAGAAATCTTCAACTCACCATAAATAACTACCAAAGCATATACCGCAATAAATAAAAAGACAGGGACTGCACAAATAAGAACAGCCAATAGAAAAGTAAGACCAGGCCATGTAGCGCTTATTGGAAACCAATCAATTAATTGATCTACAGTCATCGATCTATTTCTCCCAGAACAATATCGAGACTCCCTAATACTGCGATCACATCTGATAGCATCCAACCGCGGGATATTTCATTTAATACACTGAGCGCAGTAAATGCTGGCGAGCGCATTTTTAACCGGTATGGCTGCGGTGAACCATCACTAATAATATAATACCCTAAATCACCTCGTGGACTTTCAGTGCGCCGGTAGATAGAACCTTTCGGCGGACGAATTTTTTTCGGAAGGGCCTGGTGGACATCACCATTAGTGGGTATATCTTTTAATGCCTGTCGAATAATTTTCGTACTTTCTATCATTTCTAGCATACGAACATGAAACCGATCCCAGCAATCGCCTGTAGTACCTACCAGACCTTGACCTATTGGTACGTCAAAATCAAAGCGTTCATAGATTGAGTAAGGTTCTTCCTTGCGAATGTCCCACTTAACCCCGGATCCACGAAGATTTGGACCGCTCACACCAAAACTGATTGCCACCTCCGGCAGGAGAACACCAACATCGGCCGTACGTTCAATAAAAATTTTATTGTAGGTAAGAATATCATTGTATTCTTGGACTTTTGGCTCAAAATAATCCAAAAAATTATATACTGTTTCAACAAAACCTACGGGCAGGTCATGAGATACACCGCCGACCCACATATAGTTATAAAGGAGCCTTGCGCCGCAGGTTAGTTCAAAAATATCTAGAATCCTCTCACGGTCACGAAACATATATAAAAACGGTGTAAATGCCCCCACGTCCAAACCATAGACGCCTAGCGCCAAGAGATGACTGGCTATGCGGTTCAGTTCGGCCATGATAACACGGATGTATTCCACCCGTTCAGGTACCTTGATTTCCATCAAATCTTCCATGGCAACCACGTAACCAAAATTATTATTCATTGACGCGATATAGTCGCACCTGTCAGTGAATGGAATTACTTGTTCATAGGTTGAGTTTTCACAATGTTTCTCAAAGCAGCGATGCAAATAGCCAATAACTGGTACAATATCAGAAACAATTTCACCATCGGTTGCCACTTTCAACCTCAGTACACCATGCGTGCTGGGATGCTGGGGTCCAATATTCAAGACCATCTGGTCGCCTTGTACTACTCCCATCCTTCTTTCACTTTCGGCACCACAATACCGTGGTATGTTTCCTGGACTTCATAATCCTTGCGCAAGGGCCAACCTTCCCAATCATCAGGCAGTAAGATACGACGTAGGTCACGGTGACCTTGAAATTCAATTCCAAACATATCGTACGTTTCCCGTTCGAACCAATCTCCAATACGCCAAACCGCTTCAACCGATGGTATTTTTGGGTTTTTACCCGCGCACGCGATCCTGATCTCAATAACATGACGATGGGTCATAGAATGCAGATTATAACGGACCTCTAGCCCAACGTCCTCACCAAGGTCTACTCCGGTAATACATTGCAGCGAGTCAAATAGACAGGCTGGATCGTCGCGTAAATATTGGGCAATATCCAACCACTTTTCTGATTGCAATTGTATATGTGTTTCCGATGATAATTCTTCATCAACGGTTTTGGGGAATCGGCTAGCAATAATACCAGCAAACTGCTGATTAGGAGATTGGGGCGCCGGTTTTGATTCAGAACCGGATTCCTCAGATTTTTCTTTAGAACTAGGTTCAGCAGATGTTTTTGCTGCTTCGCGCTTGGCTTTTACAAGGGCGGCCTTGGCCTTGGAACGGGTAACGCGATCTTCAATATTATTAACCGCATCCATATCCCCTTGCAACGCTTTTTCAACAGCTTCTTTTATAAGCTGTTCTTGATTATCTGTCATGCAGTCTTTCGGGTAAGGGGACGTTCACTCTGAATTTTTTCCTGTAATTTTAATAATCCTTCAATTAATGATTCGGGCCTGGGCGGACACCCAGGTACATATACATCAACAGGGACTACAAGATCTACACCTTTTAATACATGGTAGCCATGCTGCCAATAGGGACCACCGCTCGTGGCACAACTACCCATCGCAATTACGTATTTTGGATTTGCCATCTGCTCATATAATTTTTTAACTCGTAAAGACATTTTCATGGTTACCGTGCCGGCCACAATCATTACATCAGCCTGCCGGGGCGATGATCTGGGGATCATACCAATGCGCATCAGGTCATGGCGGCTGGCGGCCGTGGCCATCATTTCAATTGCGCAGCATGCTAATCCAAATTGAAAAAACCATGGTGATGTTGATCTGGCCCAGCCCAATAGTTTATCCAGAGACGCAACGACTACATTATCCTGAAATTTATTTTCAAATACTCCCAATTGTTTCTCCTTCTGTTTGCAACTCTTTTTTACGATAACGACCGCGACCGTATTTAACATTATATTTCACCCAGTCGAGATCACCTTTTTTCCAGACATAGGCTAACCCAACAATCAGCACAACTAGAAAAATTCCCATTTCTACAAATGCCAGTAGACCCAGATCCTTGAACACCATCGCCCAAGGGAAAAGGAAGACAACTTCCACATCAAAAATTAAAAATATAAGCGCTATAACGTAAAATCGAATATTGAACTGCACCCAGGCGGAACCTTCCGGTTCTTCACCGCATTCGTAATTAGCTAGTTTATCCGGAGTTTTTTGGCTGGGCGCTACCAGCTTTTGAATTAGTAAGGGTACATATACCAAAACAATGCCCAGCAGTGCGAAAATAAGAACGGTTCCAAAATCTCGATACATTAATCTAATAGCTCAAAACAAGCATTGAATTTAGCGGAATGCTTTTTCGGTAGTCAAGCCAAAGTTACTCGTAATTCCCTTCTGTAAAGCATTTGCCAACATTCTAGCCAATACGCTAAATTAGAAGACCATGTCTTGGATAAATTCCAGTATCGTTTCCATGATCCGCATCATGCCGCGCTGGTCCATTCATCCTTTTGCAAAAACCTATGTCGCTGGTGAGTCTGTACAAGAGACAGTATTGGTGGTTAAAAAGGTAAATGACCGTGGTTTTACCTGCACGCTGGATATACTCGGAGAACACGTTAAATCTGGCGCCGAAGCGGAAAATATTACCCGGGAATACTGTGACCTGTATGATGTGATTGCTGTAGAAAATATGAATTGCAATATTTCCATAAAACTAACTCATATTGGTCTTGCTTTGGATAAAACTATTGCAACTGATAATCTAGTTCGCATACTCAAGCAAGCCAAAAAACATGATAATTTCTTACGGATCGATATGGAGAATTCGCCCTATACGCAGCAAACAATCGACCTATATAAAAACTGTGTATCTGATTACCCAAATATGGGTATCGTTCTACAAGCTTACCTGAAGCGGTCTTTGGAAGATGCTCGCAATTTAAACCGGACAGGTTTTAACACTCGGGTATGTAAAGGGATTTATGATGAACGGGAAACTATAGCCTTAAAAGATAGGGCTGCGATCCAGGATAATTTTTTTAATATCACCAAAGAAATTCTTTCTGGTAACGGTTTTGCTGCCATAGCGACCCATGATATTCCTCTAATTGATCGTATTGATGAATGGATCGAATCTACCCAAGTTTCATCCAATCGGTTTGAGTTTCAGGTATTATACGGTGTTCCTATGGGTGGTCGCTTAGAACAATTACTGGATAAGGGGTATACAGTTAGACAATATGTACCGTTCGGTAAAGAATGGTTTGATTACTCTTTGCGCCGATTAAAAGAAAACCCCAAAATTATGTCTTATGTTTTAGGTAATTTGTTCAAACGATGAATTCTATAGAAGACATAAATAAGATTTTCCAGATGAAAACCATCGCTGTGGTGGGAATGAGTCCTAAGGCTGAGCGACCCAGTCATTATGTATCAATGTACATGAAAGAGCAGGGTTATAATATTATTCCTGTCAATCCCGGTCATAATGAAATTGCCGGTATGAAGTCCTTCCCTTCTTTGCTGGACATTCCACAAACAATAGATGTGGTAGATGTCTTTCGCCGTTCAGAATACGTTTTGCCCATAGCGGAAAGCGCAGTTACGGTCGCCGCGAAAGCCCTGTGGCTGCAGGATGGGGTGATCAACGAAGATGGGGCCGCGTTAGCGGAAAAGGCCGGTTTGCTGGTGGTAATGAACGATTGCATGCTCCGGCGACACCGGCAAATGCAAACTAATTAAATTTGAACTTCTCTCGGGCTCATAACCCGATGG